>JAFTFE010000040.1 GCA_017449765.1 Lachnospiraceae bacterium
AATTATGTGTATACAGGCATAAATTAGCCATTTGCTGTGACAAAGTCTATAACAAAGCATATACATATTTAATTGACAATTTCTATTATCATGTTAGAATAAGTTATGGAGAGTTATGGAAGAAATGAAAAGTTATGGAGAGTTATGGAAGAAATGAAAAGTTATGGAGAGTTATGGAAGAAAATCAATAAGATAAGAGTGTCAAAAGTACCTTTGTCACACAATGATATATAAATGAAACAGAAAGGATACAATTAATATGAACAATAACAAATCGAATCCATTCACGTTAGCATTTGGAAAACACCCCTCTGAATTCATATCAAGGCCAATGCAGCTTAATCAAGTACTTGATATCTTTACAAATGAACCACCAACACACCAAGTAATAATGATAACAGGAGTCAGAGGTTCCGGTAAGACTGTAATGCTTAATGATATATCTAAGCAATTACGTGAGGAACCGGAATGGATCACCATAGAACTTAACCCTAATACAGACATGGTTCATGAACTTGCCGCCAAGTTATATGATATCAAGTCTATGCATGATATTTTTCTCAAGGCCAAATTCAATTTTACATTATTGGGAATCGGTATCGAAATCAACAACCAGCCTCCAACTGCCAATAGTATAGATACTGCGTTATCCCAAATGCTCCAAAAACTCAAGGAGCATAACAAAAAATTACTTATAACGATCGATGAAGTCACAAATAATGAACAGATGCGTATATTAGCCAGTTCTTTTCAAATTTTTATGAGAGAAGATTATCCTATCTTCCTGGTAATGACAGGTCTATATGACAACTTATATGATCTGCAAAATCACGACACCCTGACATTTCTATACAGAGCCCCAAAGATTGTATTAGAACCATTGAATTATGGTGCCATCAGTGATAAATACAAAAATCTATTTTCTATCACACGTGAACAGGCTAATCAGCTTACTAAGCTGACAATGGGTTATTCCTTTGCATTTCAGGTTCTTGGATACCTATGTTGGAAATATGGAATCGATCAATTAGAAAAAAAAGTCATGGATGAATATGATCAGTATCTGGCTGATTATGTATATTCAAAAATTTGGAACGAACTTTCAGAGCTTGATAAAAATATTGTTTTAATAATGGCTCAAGATGTAACAAAGGTTTCAGATATACGCAGTGAGCTTAACATGACATCAGGCACTTTTTCCACTTATAGAGACAGGCTTCTAAAGAAAGGAATAGCCATCTCAAAAAAATATGGCACTCTTTCATTATCGCTTCCTAGATTCAAAGAATACGCACTTAGATATTATGATATGTAATAATCTTGCATAAGAAAGGATATCTGATGGAACAGAACTTAAACCACTACAAAATTTTCTATGAGGTCGCCCGATGCGGTAACATAAGCAAGGCTGCAGAGAACCTTTATATCAGCCAGCCTGCGGTTTCCAAATCAATATCAAAGCTTGAACAGTCACTGTCCCACACGCTATTCATCCGCAGCAAGCGGGGAGTTAAGCTGACTGAAGAGGGAAAGACTTTATACGAACACCTTGACAAGGCATTTGATACGATAGACCACGCAGAAAAGAAGCTTAAGCAGATAAGTGAGCTTGGCATGGGGCAGCTGCGGATTGGTGCCTCTACTTCATTATGCAAGCATATTCTTCTGCCCTACCTTCAGGACTATATCGAGCTTAACCCACATGTCAAGGTATCGATAGACTGCAAGCCAACATTTGAAACCCTCAGGCAATTGAAGGATGACAAGATTGATATTGGCCTGATCTGTGAGACCGACCTGGACAACAGCTATGATTTTATGCCTGTGCGCGCTATCCATGATACCTTTGTTACGACTAGAACCTACCTGAATAACCTTATCCTTCGTGAGAGGCATACTTCTGAATATTCACAAACTGCAAATACTATATTTGAGTCAAACAATAATTCTATATCCGATAAAAATAATACGGGTTCCAACAACAATATTTACTCATTTAAGCATACACTTAATGAAATTGAAAACACCACAACAGACCATTCGGACAACATTAGCATTCTGCCAAACATGACCGGTCTTTTCATGTTCACTGAACATGCTGATCCACAAGACTATACAAAGCTAAGCGAAAAAGAAATCCTGGAGAAATGCAACCTTATGCTCTTAGACAAAGGCAATATCTCCAGAATATATATAGACGATTATATGAATGCTAATAATATCCATCCCAGCCAGATTCTCGAGATCAACAACATGGATCTATTGATCGATTTTGCCGCCATAGGAATGGGGGTTGCCGGGGTTGTCAGAGAATTCATCTCAGACTATATTGAGACAGAACAGGTCATTGAAATACCTATGGATTATGACATCTCTCCCCGTACTGTGGGCTTTGTGTATAATAAAAATACATTATCTAATCAAATAAGAAAATTCATTGACTTTATAAATACTGAAATATTTTAATAATATTGATTTTTACTATTATTTAATATAATATACTTTTATATTAATTTATGAAAGCGGGAATAATAATGAAAGTTTTTTCAATTATCCATAATAAGGTATCAGAAGCAATGAAAGATTATGGAATGTATGATAATTTTTTTGATAGAAGCATAGCAACTTATTTTATCATATCAGCGTATTTTATTATATTAGGCAGATCAGAAGATATTGACGCACTTGACGAGTGGCAAACATTCACTCAAAAATATACTATATACCATTATTGTATAGCCTTTATAATTGTTTTTCTCCTTATTTCAATAATCTATAAATTCTTAGATAAAGAAAATCATCCAGTTTATTTATATACTGATCAATTATTACTTATCATCTGTACACTTATATTTTCTTTATGTATCGTTTGGAATAACGACAATTTCTTCATAAGAATTTCCATTAGTATAATTGCATTATTATTAATAATACACTCATATACAAAAACAAAAGTAATATACTTTAAATCAGAAAAGTATTCTATCAAAAAATCCATAATTTCTGTAATTACAATTTCTCTGTTTTTACTTCTTTATGTATCTATCACAGCAGTTGCACAACACAAAACTTTTATGACAACTTGCTTTGATATGGGTATATTTGTACAGATGTATCACTCTCTTGCAAATAATTTCACAGCGATAACGACCTGCGAAAGAAATATGCCAATTTCGCATTTTTATATACATTCTTCTTATATACTATATATTCTAGTACCAATTTATAAATTATTTCCTTATGTAAAAACCCTCATTGTTTCACAAGTTGTGATCACTTTATCAGGAATAATACCTTTATTCTTAATTGCAAAAAACAGAAAGTTCAACGGAATCCAATTGATTTTAATAAGTATAATATTTCTATTCTCAAACGGAATATTAGCACCGTGTTACTATGATTTCCATGAAAATGCCTTTTTACCCCCATTATTATTATGGTGTTTTTATTCAATTGAAAGAAAAAAATATACGCTATTCTATATCATGTCATTTCTGGTTTGTATAGTTAAGGAAGATGCACCATTATATATATTTTTTATTTCTTTGTATCTATTTTTTGAAGATAAGGAAAAAACCAGAGTATACGCTCTGCTAGCCTCAATAATATCTATCGTATATTTGTTATTTATCACAAATTGGTTAACCCAAAATGGCGATGGGTCAATAATGACATTCACTAGATTTGAAAACTTAATATATGATGAAAATAGTAGTTTAATTAATATAATCATTAATACTATTTCCAATCCCGCACATTTTATAAGCCTTTTCCTCAATGAAAACACTCTTGAATTTTTTATTGACATATTTTTACCATTATTATTTATACCATTTTTCACAAAAAAGTTTCACCGATACATATTACTTCTCCCCTTCCTTATCATGCATTTAATAATTGGATCTGGATATTATTATGCTGCTGAGTTAGGATACCAATATTCTTTTGGCACAACAACAATATTAATATACTTATTCTTAATTAATATAAATGATTTTTCACCAAAAATGTTCAAAAAATATCTATTTGCGGCGGCATCGGTATCAATAATAACTTCTTGCTCATACATAAGTGGCTATTATTATATACATCAAAATTATGAAACATTGGCAGAAGCATACAATGAAATAGAAGATTGCCTTGATTCCATACCCAAAAATTATTCTGTACGTTCAGACAACCTTTGTCTGCCACATATTGCTGACAGGGATGAAATATACCTTTTTTCTGAAGAACAATTTGAAACAAGAAATAATCAAGTTATCAATATCAAAAATATCGACAACTTTGATTTTTATGTATTGATCAATGGCTCTGAATTAACTGAAAAAGCTATTCCCATTCTTGAAAATTCGAATTATATAAAATATGCAGAATGTAATGGAACACTCATATATTGCAAGAAAGAATTGATGCAATAAATCCTATTCCTCATAACCATCTATCAAATACACTTATTTTTAACTATAACTAATATTAGCTTGATGATTCACAAAATCACAAGCTCCTTGATGGAATTAGACAGTCTCTCGCAGCCATTCTTCTTTACCACTACCAGATCCTCTATCCTAACGCCAAACCTCCCAGGAAGATATATGCCAGGCTCATCTGTTATCACCATATTCTCCCTTGTGATAACGTCACATTTTGGTGAAAAACGCGGCTCCTCATGAATATACAGCCCAACTCCATGGCCAAGGCCATGTCCAAAACACTTACCATAACCCTTTTCCCTTATGTATCCCCTTGCCAATTCATCTATATCAGAGCACTTGACTCCTGCTTTGATTCCATCCATTGCCCGAAGATTAGCATCCAGAACTATCTGATAAACCTTCTTCATCTCGTCCGTTGGTTTGCCTACTGCCACTGTTCTTGTCATATCAGAGCAATAGCCCTTATACACACAGCCAAAGTCCATAGTGACAAAGTCTCCATTTTCTATCACTCTTCCTGTAACCTGTGCATGTGGCATGGATGAGTTGGATCCACTAGCAACAATAGTATCAAATGAGAGCTTTGCTGCTCCTTGTTTCTTCATAAAGAATTCCAACTCCAAAGCTATCTCTGCTTCAGTAATCCCGGGCTTTAATACTGTTAATATGTGAGCAAATGCCTCATCTCCAATCTGCTCTGCCCTCTTGAGCAAAGCAATCTCTCCCTCCTCTTTCACCATACGGGGAGCATTGATCAGCTCACTATCAATTGTCAATTTGCAATTACCAAGACTTTCATTGAGTTTCAGATATCTTGAAAGCTTCATAGTATCTTCAATTGCAATTTTGTAATTATGCGCATTATTGGAGAATACATCTGACAGCTTATCATACACTTTATCAATTTCTTCTAATTTACCTGTTAACAATAATTTTACAGCATCGACATATGTACAGTCATCAAGACGTATAAGGCAAATATCATGACATTCCTTTTCCACCTGTTCATAGTATCTTGAATCAGTTATTATAAATGCCACATTGTCATCAATACCTCTGTTCTTAAGTATCTTTTGAGAAAACATAATGAGCATTGCTTCTCCACCAGTAAATCCAGTGTAATAATATAGATTTTCAGGGCTATCTATCATAATAGCATCATACTCATCAGTTTCTGACAACTTTTCTCGTCTTTGTTCAAACATTATCTGCAGCCTCCTCAATATCCATATATTTGAAATGTAGCATTGTTTAAGTAATTGTTGCTTCGACTAAGCAAGAGTGACGATAACCATTGAAATTATATCATGTTTCAAAACTATTGCAATTATTAAATATAATTAATAGGTGTGATTTACTATA
>JAFTFE010000041.1 GCA_017449765.1 Lachnospiraceae bacterium
CGACGCAAAGACAGAAGATGATTTGAAAGTCTGCGGAAAGATTTTCGGAGATGCCGTAGCAAAAATCGGCGTAGATGGACTGTTTTTCTTTCTGTCGATGTTCGGACTAAAGAAAGCATCTGCAAGACTGACGACAAGGACAGTAATTGACAACGGGCTTAACTCAAAGAAATGGTCTGGAAAGCAGATTGTAGATAAAAATTTACAAATAATTAGAAAATATGCAAAGGGATATGACACTCACATGATTGTAGGAAAGATTGGTAAAGGGCAAAAGGGTGTTGTAGGTGCTCATAATAGAACAGTTTTCATTAAGACATTGACAGATGCAGGATTTGATGCTAATAAGTGTATAATAAGTGAGACAAAGCATTCTATTTTCAGGGGACTTTCTGAAATTGATTATCAATTACCTGCTAAAACTCAACAGGGACAGTATTCTGGACTATGGAAACATATACCTCATCCTAAAACTGTTTATGACAGTTCAATATATTCTGATATGCAAATATTAGAGTGGGGAAAAGAAGCTATGCAGAATTCTGTTTCAGTGGGAAATAATGTTCGTACTATAACAGGAACTGCAAAAAATGGTATGAGATTTCAAGGCTATATTGATACTACAACGGGTGAAATAACGAATTTTCATCCGATTTTTTAAGTTAGATAAAGTTTGTTATGGAGGAAAATAATATGAATTACCTAAATTTTAAGGGAAATGAAGGTTATATAACTGATTTTTATGAAATCTTGTTTACAATAAATTTTGAAAGGTTGGCATTAAAACATTTGATAAATTATTGTGATTTAAAAGGATGTTATGTAAATGATGAAATGGTATGTGTCTTTTCCTCTGAATTACAAACTGATGATGAGGATTATTTTGGCGAAAATAAAGTTGCTTATTATTTTTTTGAACCTGCTGTAAAAGAAGATTGTGCAATTATTCTCGATTATGTTGATTTTTATAGAGTTGTAAAAGAAAATTTTGAAAAAAATTTATCATTATTTAATGACAAAAAGAATGATGTTTTGGAATTATTAGAAAAATTAAAAAAAATTTTGAATGTGAATTAAGCCAAGAGAGAAACAGGTGCCTCTATCTCCGCTGGTTTTGAACATGTTTTGAATGGACATTTTAATAGACCTTTAAGAACTCTCGTTCTATTTTTTCCATAACACCTGATGAATTGAAATCTATACTAAAAACAAAAAAATGTTGTAGATTTTCCAGTTGTTGCTATACCCTAAGGACAATTCGTGAGAACCGTTGATACTCATAGAGTAATAGGAAATACAGCTTTAAAGTTTGGAGGAAAAGAAACTCCTTGGATTACTATATATACAGACAAAGCTGGAAATCTAATCACTACATACCCAGTTCCAAATCCAAATTAAAAAGGAGTAAATAAAAGTGAATAGAAAATTAATAGAAAAAACATTAAATGCTTATTTAGCTGTAAAAAAAATCAATCTAGAGGTGAAATAAATTGAAAAAATATATAGAAACTTTGCTTATTCTGTTTTTTATTATTTTAGCCCCCCTATTTTCAGAAAAGTATATTACAGAACAATCTGCATCCTATAAATTAGAAAAAGAACCTGTTAGTACTATAGAGTCCCTTTTTACATTTGATGATTATAATTATCTGAAATCCTTTAAGAGAAAAATTCAAAGAGGAAATCAAATAACAACATATAATTATGAATTTACTCATTTGAACGATGATTTTATTATAAAACTAGAAAAAAATAATGATTATATTAGTTCTAAGCCAAATGAGACAGATATGTATAAGCTATCAAAAATTGATGAAAAATGGACTCTATTATATGAAAATCAAATATTAGGATACTTTAGATATTCAGATATAGAAAATAAATGTGCGTTTATAGATTATGAAACAAATGAAGAAGAAGTTTTCTATGAGTACAAAAATGGTAAACATATATTATTTTTTAATGAACCCTATGAATACTCATTAAAAAATAATATTTATTACAGAGAAACTCTTGGAACAGATAAGAAATCGAAAGTTTCCTATAATTTTAAGAATGAAAAATATGATGTTGAAAAAAATATAGAGGGCTTAGTGTCAAAATCCACTTTCTCCAGGAATTACTATTGTACAAATTTCGAGCAAGTATGTGTAATGTGGATTGCTCGCTATAATTTTGGTGGAGAATTACTTCCTTATCTATTTTGCAAATTAGACAGAGCATACCACGCAACCTCATATCTTACTGAATCTGATAAAACCTACGAGCCAGAACATCTTGAGCAGAAAGATGGATTACCATGGGCAAGCGGAAATGGGAATGGAATCGGAGATGTAATTTCAATAAAAGAATTTGAACATAAAAATCCAACTGAACTAGTTATTATGAACGGCTATCAGGACAAAAATCATCCCGACTATTACGAAAAAAATAGCCGAGTCAAGACTCTGAAAATCACAAATTTACAAACAAAAAAATCAAAATCTATAACCGTCAAGGATATAAAAGAGGAGCAGTGTTTTTCTCTAGCAGAACTAGGAGAAGGCAATGAGTATGAGTTTGAGATTCTGGATGTGTATGACGGAAACAAATATGCCGACTTGTGCATACAGTACTTGGTTGTAGAATAGTTTCAATCAGGGGAAACGGCATGGCTCAACTAAGACGAAAAGAAGCGGAACAGCTCATAAAGGAAATACTCACTGAATACGCGAGGAAAATAAGGAGCGCGAAAAAAAGGGAATATGCGGAGGACATCCAACAGCAGCTCTTTAATCCTAAGATAGATGCCTTCTATAAACTCGCCAAGTCCGAGGACATGGACTTCTGCATATTCAACAGGCTGAACGACGAGGGAATAAGACAGCTCCTCGTAGGATGCAGGAGACTTGCAAAGTGCTACGAGCTTGACTCCTACGGCAAGATAAAGGACTTCACTTATGAGCCGGAAACATCGAAGTGCCGCATAGCGTCTGACTCCGGCGGAAAATACACTGCGGGCGGCTCATACACATTTACGCTCGAAGGAAAGGCAGAACTTGGGAATAAATGGTACGAGCCGTATCGTGTCGTGTGGCATTTCTACAGGGAGAATCCCGGCACGGGGAAATACGAGGAAACC
>JAFTFE010000004.1 GCA_017449765.1 Lachnospiraceae bacterium
CAGGTACGACCTATGTTACCCGTGTTAGCAGGCATCTCAGGTTCAAGTAAAACTATATTAAGCATTCTTTTCTTCCCTTAATTTTGTAATAAATCTCTTAATTCTTCCCATAGCCTCTCGAAGTTCATCTAATGAATAAGCGTAAGATATTCTAAGAAATCCC
The DNA here is from genome assembly GCA_017449765.1 of Lachnospiraceae bacterium. Lineage (GTDB taxonomy): Bacteria > Bacillota > Clostridia > Lachnospirales > Lachnospiraceae > Coprococcus_C. The sequence continues at coordinate 164 of JAFTFE010000004.1, forward strand.
TCTCCACAATCTCCGAAAGCTGTACCCGGAACTACTGCAAGCTCCTCTTCCTGAAGAAGCCTCGTGGCAAATTCATCACTGGTAATTCCAAATTCCTTAATACACGGAAACATGTAAAATGCGCCCTTCGGCTCGAAGCAAGGAAGTCCCATCTCCTCAAACTGCTTAAGAAGGAAATGTCTTCTCTTATCATAAGACTCCCTCATCATCTCAATGTCCTTGTCTCCTTCTTTTATAGCACTTATGGCAGCATACTGACTGGTCGTCGGAGCACACATTATCGCAAACTGATGCACCTTAGTCATCTGCTCTGCAATAACCTGTGGTGCAAGTGCATAACCAAGTCTCCAGCCTGTCATGGCATAAGCTTTGGAAAAACCATTTATGATAATTGTTCTTTCTTTCATATCAGGAAATGAGCCGATAGTGCAATGCTGCTCACCACCATATGTAAGTTCTGAATAAATCTCATCAGAAATAACAAATATATCCTTTTCCTTACAGATATCGGCAATTGGTTTAAGATCCTCTTTTGTCATAATCGCACCTGTAGGATTGCTCGGGAATGCAAGTATGAGTATCTTGGTTTTATCTGTTATCGCACCAAGAAGTTCCTCAGGTGTAAGTCTGAATTCATTTTCATTCTTAAGCTCTATGGTAACAGGCACACCACCTGCAAGCTCAACACATGGTACGTAAGACACATAGCACGGCTGCGGAATAATAACTTCATCTCCCGGGTCAATCATCGCACGAAGTGCAACATCTATACCCTCACTTCCTCCTACCGTAAGAAGCGCTTCCTTCCTATAATCATAATCTACATTATATTTTCTTTTATACCATTTGCAGATTTCTTCCCTCAACTCAAGCAATCCTGAATTAGAAGTATAGAAGGTTCTGCCCTTCTCAAGTGAGTAGATACCCTCCTCACGGATATGCCAAGGGGTATCAAAATCCGGCTCACCTACACCAAGCGAAATAGCATCCGGCATCTCGCTTACTATATCAAAAAATTTTCTTATGCCCGAAGGCTTAATGTCCTGTATTGTCTTAGATAACGGATTTCTCATGGTACTATAGCCAACCTTTCATCTTTTTTCTCAACATCAAATATAATGCCGTGATCCTTATATTTCTTAAGTACAAAATTCGTAGAGGTACTTACAACCGTTTCCATAACCGCAAGCTTATTTGAAACAAACATTGAAACTTCTTTAAGAGTCTTTCCCTGAAGTATAACAGTAAAATCAAAAGCACCTGCCATAAGATATACAGCACTTACTTCCTCGAAGTTATATATTCTCTCTGCGATTTTGTCAAAACCCTGTCCACGCTGTGGAGTAACCTTAATCTCGATCAGTGCGGTAACCTTTTCCTCTGCGACCTTATCCCAGTCAATCATTGTATGATAACCACAGATAACTTTCTTATCCTCCATCGCCTTAATATCTGCCGCGACCGCCGCCTCATCAAGTCCAAGCATATCCGCTATGTCCTTTACGGAAAGCTTACTGTCAGTTTCCAAAAGCTTCAAAATCTCAGTATTCATATACTTATACCTCTTTTCTACCACTAATATAATGGTTTTTAAAACCTTGTTACTACCTTATATATCTCGTCACCCTTGACAGGTGATAAATATCTTAACTCCGGATTGTCTTCATTTCCTAATATAACTGCTTTATCATTACTATCAGTAACATTACCTATAAAAGCTGCTTCTATACCATATTCAGAAAAAGCATTTATAAGAACCTGCTCCCGGTCTTCTCCGATACTATGGGTGTCAGGTTTTATTACTGCCAAAAAAGCTCCCGTGCCCTCCAGCATATAAGGATTAAGATTAAAAAACTCACATATCTCAATCGTCTCCTGCTTTATCGGAATGTCAGCATTATTAACCTTAATTCCTTTCTTTATCTTCGATCCAAGCTGCCACAATGCGCCATAGATACCTCCATGAGATACATCATGCATATAGAGTATTTTCTCTGTGTTTAATTCAAGCAGCTTCTTAACACTGTCACTTATACAATAACTTTTCCTGCATACAAATGCATCCTTAATATAACTTTCAGAAAAACGTGTTCTCAGTTCGTCAAACTTTGTCCTTGCCAAAATATCCGTACCCATAAGTCCGGCATAACCAACCATAAGAATACGACAGTTTTTATCTATAGCCTTGGTATTATGCTCATATCTAACATCTTTCTCGTTATTACCTATATTCCTGCCATAAACCGTCACAACAAAATTAACATAATTATACGCCCTGCTGACCTGTGAGTGCCCACCAAGTATCTGTACTCCCGAATCATCAGCCAAAAGATTAAACTCCTTCATATATTGTTTAATCTCAGATTCCTCTGTAATCTCAGGCAGAAGTAAAATAATCCTGACACCCGATATTTCAGTTCCGGATACCGCCATATTATTCATAGCCTTAACCCAAGCTATATACGGTGTATCACCGACTGCCTCCGCAGCCACAATATCGTCTGTGCAGGAGTAATCATTTCCTATTCCTGCTCCCTGTTTCATATTCTTATTATGCTTTCTTATATGTTTGATTACAGAGCGGGTATTAATAAGCTCATTTAAGGTTCCAAGCTCCATATTAACCTCTTTACTACTGTACATTTTCAGCCGGTGCTTCTGTTGGTGCAGGTTCTGCAGGTACATCTTCTGCAGGTGCAGGCTCTGTCGGCGCAGGCTCTGCAGGTACATCTTCTGCAGGTGCAGGTTCTGTCGGCGCAGGCTCTGCAGGTACATCTTCTGCAGGTGCAGGTTCTGTCGGTGCGGGTTCTGTCGACGCAGGTTCAGCCGGTGCTTCTGCAGGTACGGCATCCTGTCCCTCAGAAGCAGCCTCCTCTGATGAAGCTTCTTCCTCCGGCGCATCAGGACCTACAGTAACACGTTCAGGCGATGACATATACTGACTTGTATTTATCTTAATTGAATCTGTCAGTTCACCGTCTACATATACGTGTTTCCACAACTCAGCCACATATCCTGTGTGAGCGCTCTGTGTAACATTTCTTGTCCCCGGAGGAAGACTTTCATCTACAGTTACGATAGCCTCTCCCGCAGGAATTGTCGAAACCAAAACAGACTCAAAATCAAGTGTTCTGTTCTCAGGTCTTGTCTCCTTGCCAAATATGGCGAAAGTTATCTCTCCTCCTTCACAGGCGCCTGCAATATAAATAGGTGTATCTGTATTATTCTTAAATTTAAAATTCTTAACATCTCCTGAAATCGCCGCATCCTTGGCAAGTTTAACATATCCGACCGTAAGACTGTGATTTGCCCGCTGCGTGACCTCAAGTTCAGCATAAAGTACTGCATTATATAACGTAGTAGAAACCTGGCACACACCTCCGCCAAGTCCCTGAACCACCTGTCCGTTACTGTACTCAGCTGCATAGTGATAACCATTCTCCTCAGTATAAGGTCTTATGGTCGCATCTGTATCGAATTCTTCTCCCGGCATAACAACCGTTCCATTTATAAAATGACAGGCATTTTCAACATTTGCCATACGTCCTGAATCTCCGCTGTAAGTCGTGGTAAATGAACCAAGCTTATCTGTCACCCCGCTTAGAACATCGCCGGTAACCTCCGGCTGAGTCTCATTATATACAACATCAATAGTTAAATCAGAGATATCATCAACACTGTTGAGATTTGTCTTAAGCAAATCAGCCGTTGCCTGCACATCGACATCGATACCGACCGTCTCCGGCTGAATCTCAAATTCGCCATCTATCAATTCTATTGATGCAGGCGAAGCCTCTTTATCCAAGGTCAATAACTGATTTTCAATATTTGCATAGGAATCAGCTCCCAGTGTAAAACTAAGGTCAAGCTCCTTTGCATTTCCACTTTCAAGATCTTTTGTATCCTTATATCTTTTTAAAACATTCCCCTTACGCCCATAGCTGTAAGCATCATTAACCACATCATCAACATCAACCGATACGCCCAAATCAGAAAGATTTACATCTACCGACTCATCACCACATACAAATTTTACTGATGCAGCGTTAATCTCATTAATATATGACATACAAGTTTCCCTTGCCTCGTCCTTTGTCATACCTCCGACATTTATGTCCCCGATATGGACATTAGGCAATATTACATCCTGTATATCACGCTCCTGTGTATATTCCGTACTTTGGATATCTGTCACATTATCAGCATCCTCAGCCAAAGCATTATAAGAAAAACCGCCTATAACCGCAAATGCTGTCAGAATACCGGGCACAGCCTTTTTCATATGCAAAGACATTGTCTTGAAAAAATTATTTAACATCATAATATCTCCATTCTTGAAAAAACAAATAACAAATGGTATCCTATAAAGAAGATACCAAGAGCGTTATAACCATAGCAAGAACAAGAACTATACAAATTATAGCCGATATAAGTTTTTGCTTTTTCTTGTTATTAAAATTAATCATTATAATTACCTCCAAAGGATTTTATGTTATGAGTTATTCTTCTTATGTTTTAATTATATTAACCTTGCTGCTCGGATTCCTGATGTATCGTTCAAACGTCGTCCAAAACAAACGGGAATCCAAGGAAAAGGAAGAATTCTGGGACCGCGAGATGAAGGCAAGCTTCACACGCCGCGCAGATATCTCCAAGCTTGATTATATCACGCTTAACACCGACGCACTTCCGATAAAAGAAGCAGAGCAAAAAGGATTTTCTAATATTACCAAAAACCTCATATACTATACAGATAAAAAGCTTCTTAATCTTTCTGCATACAGCAATACCGACCTGAAGCTTATGTATGGTCCTGCAAATCTTGAAGAACTATCCGAGTATGATAATAACTTTAATCAGGTTATCCGCATTATCAACAAGCTTAGCACCAAACTAATCGAAGCAGATGAATCCGAACTTGCAAAACGCTTCCTGGAATACAATATCTCCTTAGGTTCTGATATTAGTTCAGACTTTGAAATGCTCGGCAATATATATTATAGTAAAAATGATATGGATAGCTTTAATAAACTTGAAGCAAAAGCTGACAAAATCAGCTCGCTATCCCACAATCTCATTAAACTCAAATTAGATAATATCAAATCAGCCAATAAATAGCAATAATTCAGGGATTATTTTTTGTTTTTTATTTTATTACCCGGACATACATTGCTTAATACGCACTCCCCACATTTAGGTCTCCTGGCTATACAAATTTTTCTTCCATGTGCGATAATCTGAAGATTATACAGTATCCATTGCTCCTTCGGCAGAATCTTCATCAAATCATATTCAATCTTCACAGGGTCCTGTTCTTTGGTAAGTCCAAGCAGATTGGATATTCTTTTTACATGAGTGTCAACGACTATGCTCGGTTCATTGAATATGTTACCGCGTATTACATTCGCCGTCTTTCTTCCCACGCCTGATAGTCTTGTCAGCTCATCTATATCCGAAGGAACCTCACCGCCGTACTCATCTATTAACTGATTGGCGCAGGCAATTATGTTCTTTGCCTTATTCTTATAAAAACCTGTAGAAAATATATCCTTCTCAAGTTCGGACTGCTTCGCCTTCGCAAACGCATATACATCCGGATATTTAACAAATAGATCTTTAGTCACTATATTTACCCTGGCATCCGTACACTGCGCACTAAGTATAGTAGCAACCAAAAGCTCCCAGGCATTTTTATGTTCAAGATAAATCTTATATTCCGTTCCGTATTCTTCATTCAGTATTCTTATTATTTCATTTATCCGTTCTTTCTTCGTCATATTTTATCCTATCCGTATGTACATAAAATTCCCAAAAGTTATCCTAACTTTTTAATCTGTTATTTTATAATTATATCTGTCCTGCAAGATAATTAATAAATTGCTGTGCTGTCCTTCCCGAAATACCGCCATGCGACAGTTCCCATTTATTAGCTTCCGCACACAGCTCTTCTTCAGTCAGTTTTATCTCAGGATAACGTTTCGCAAGCTCGGTAACTATAGTATTGAATTCCTTCTTTGACGGCTTGGAAAAACTTATCGTGACACCAAACCTATGCACCAGCGAAAGTTTCTCCTGCATAGTATCTGACTTGTGCATTCCATTATCCATCTCAACATCATCACGATCATTCCAGGTTTCCTTGATGATGTGTCTCCTGTTTGATGTCGCATAAATAAGCACATTGTCCGGCTTAGTCTCAAGACCACCCTCAATAACAGCCTTAAGATACTTATATTCTATCTCAAAGTCTTCAAATGACAGGTCATCCATATAAATAATAAACTTATAATTTCTGTTCTTAACATGAGATATAATAGCTGACAAATCCTTGAACTGATGTTTATATATCTCAATCATTCTTAGACCCTGCTCATAATATTCATTAATAATGGCTTTTATACTGGTGGACTTGCCTGTTCCGCTATCGCCAAACAAAAGAACATTGTTTGCCCTTCTTCCGTTTACAAAAGCTTCCGTATTTTCAATCAGTTTCTTCTTCTGAATTTCATATCCTATGAGGTCAGAAAGCATAACCTTTTCAGTATTGTTGATAGCTATAAACTCCAAATCCCTGCCTTCTTCATGGCTTATACGGAATGCCTTGTTGAGTCCGAACATCCCTACCCCATAACGCTTATAAAACTCCGTCATAATATCGAATATCTCATCAACATCAGATGCCTTGCTCACATGGTCGCTGATATATCGTACCTTCTCGCTGACATTTTGATTATACATCTGCTCCTTCTTAGGCAATGATTTATAATCCGTAATAGTAGAAAAACAATCTATGCCAAGCTCAGATTCCAGTTTGGAAAAATCATAATGAAAAAGCCTGTCAAATATAGCATAATCATTTTTTGCAAATTTATTAACCGTTCCGTCTCCTGCTCCGACCTTCTCACAGGTAAGAGTAAATGAATTCTCGTTCGTAATCAAATAAAACGCAAGATAATCCTGCCATAGATTTCTGTTAAATCCATAGCTTGTAGCTACATCAAGTATTCTTTTTATCTGGCTGTAGATTCTGCTTATTATCGTTGCATCATCACAAAGCTTATTATCCCGGTCATGAAAAATCTCCGCCATCTTATATAATATGCTTTCTTCATTCAAATCACGATACAGAACAAGACCTGAAATTTCTTTATACATAGCTGCTCCTTATCTTCCAATTTCCACTACTTCATAAGCTTAATATCCCCAACTATAGGAAGAGGCTTAGTGCTATTATTGGCAGCTGAGATAATACCGGCAATTGCCATAAATAATATAACAAGCTCGATAAGACCAAATACTATAGCTCCTAATATTTTTATAATGGGAATCAGAGCAAAAATACCACTTATTGCACCGCATACCGTAGAACAAATATTAAGAATCAGCGCCTGGTTTAAATGATGTTTCACAAATTCATCATCAGAATCGCCCATAATAAGAGCTATAATCCAACCTATCCATGTAATATAAGATACTATACCTGCTGTTCTTGCATTCATAATTAATTCCTCCATTTATTTATGTAATTATTATTTACCGCCATACCAGGCGATGCCTTCATTTCTCCACCCAAAGCTCACAAGAGTGTCACGTTCAGTGGCACTGGTTGTGTAATGATGAGAACCCGCACCTGTTGCATTTGGATTATAGAGTCTGTAAAGTGCCTGTCCTTCATCCCCCGATGAATACCAGCCTACGCCTTCATCCTTCCATCCTAAGCTTACAAGAGTATCTTTTTCTGTCTTACTTGTTGTATAATGATGGTCGCCTGCATTCGGATTATACAGACGATATACCGGTGTATCAGAAGTCTCAGGTGCATTCCATGCAACGCCTTCATAATTCCATCCTAAATTAAAAAGATTATTACCTTCTTCAGCACTTGCAGTATAGAAATGTTCGCCTGAGTTAGGATTATAAAAACGATACATTGGAGCGCATCCTGCAACATTTGAATTATTTGTATCAGATAACAACTCATTGTACTCATATATTGTATAGCCAAGGACATCCTTCCATGAATTATCATCGCCTTCCCATCCAATATATTCAGTCTTTTTTATTAAATCTCCATGAGAATCATATTCATACTCATAGCTCCAATACTTACCTATACCATCTTTATCTGGTTCACCATATTTTATTATATTTCCTTTAGAGTCATATTCCCAGGTTCTGTAAAAATATACTCCCATTCCTAAATTAATATCGGTCTCTTTAACCCTGTTTCCATTTGAATCATATTCGTAGACTTCACATGTATAGGGTTCATTTTCAGCGCTATAATATGTTTTTTTCTCCATTCTCCCATCTGAATTATAATCACATATGCAATAAGAAAAAACACTTCCATCGTAATCATAATCTGTTTCTTTTGTATAATTTCCGTTTGAATTATAATCATATACCTGATAAGACAACCCATTTCCGTCAGGACTGTATCGGGTTTCTTTTATCATATTCCCATATTCGTCATATTCAAAAACATAATAATAATCTATCTCTCCATCAGGATTATAAGAAACAAATTTTGTCGGGTATCCTGCCGTATTATATTCATATGTATAATATTTGTTAATGCTGTCATTTTGGTAAACTGCTTCTTTCTTTTCTCTTCCATTTGTATCATATTCATATACAGAATAGGAATATTTATTATTATTCGAATCATAATATGATGCACTTTTATATTTTCTACCTGAGGTCGAAGCCATAATTTCAAAATCTTCAAAGCTCTGATATACCACTCCATATATTATGCCTTCCTGATTATATGAATACTGTTTGCCGGTACCGTTCATATCCTCATAATTAGAATTAACATCATTTATATCCTGCTCATTTTCTGCATGGGAAGTTACTTCCGCAAAGCCGTTTTCCATAATAAGCATTACCACACAGGCTGCAAATGCAATAAATTTTTTAAGTTTCATAAAACACTCCTTCCAAATAATACTAAATATTGCCTATATTCTACCATTCAATTCTTACAAATACAATAAAAAACAAATCAAATATACGGGAACATCAATACATATAATAATAAGTCGACCCCGAAATATCAATCTTTCGGGGTCACCAAACATACCTTTATAATTTTTTTATCTGAAACTACTTTAATTTTTTCTATGTCCTATCTTAATCATAACTCCCATTCCAACAGATGATATTAAAAGAAGTATAACAAACATCATCATTTCATCTCCTGTTTTTGGAGACTGCTTTACAGAAGTTGATTCTGTAGTTGCCTCATTATTTGAAGGAGTTGTTACTTCCGCCGTTGTAATCTCAGTTGTGGTTGTTATTTCTTCCGTTGTATCTTCCGTAGCTGATATTTTCTCTGTTGTTGTCTCAGAGGTTGTCTCTTCCGTCGTTGTCTCAGAAGTTGTTTCTTCTGTCGTTGTCTCAGAGGTTGTCTCTTCTGTCGTTGTCTCAGAGGTTGTCTCTTCTGTCGTTGTCTCAGAGGTTGTCTCTTCTGTTGTTTCGTTCTCAGACTTTGTAGCTATAGCATAATCAGAGAAACTGTCAGTTTCAAAAGCTATCGCATTATACTCCTCAATATACTCTGTCTCAATAATCTCAAATTCTTCTCCGTTATGGATATTATGGATAATCGTAACAGCTTCAGGATCAATATCTTCCGATAAAGCAAGAGCAATTGTTGCCGCTCCCTCAAGATCATTCATAGGATTAGCCCATACATCATCAGGATTACCGGTACCCTTATAAAACACCTGATTAAGTTCTAAATCAAGATAAGTCTCTATCTCAAGTCCTGCCTCATCTGCCAGGCTTTCAAACTCAGCCTTCTTCTCGTCACTAATCTCAGCATCCGCAACTTCAAGTCTTGCAGATCCGGTATCAAGTGTTCCTTCTGCAAGCTCAACTGCTGCATCGGAAACTGCGTCAGCATCAACCTTAGCCTCATCCCCCTGCTCTTCTACATGTGCTCCGATATGGAAGTTACCCTTACCGATACGGAAGCTGAATACTGAAGTATCACCAAGCCTGATATCTTCTCCCGTTACATTGAAAGATTTTACCTGATAACCATACTTGGTTTCAATCTTCATAGTTACCCATGAGCCCTCAGGTACAACCATTTCACCCATCTCTATACCGGTTTCAGCATTTACATTATAACTCTGATGTATAAACGGTATAGTTTCATTACCGTTTTCATCCAGTAAATCTTCATAATCTACTGTTTTCTCCCCTGTACCGTCGTCATAGGTAATTGATAAAAGCTCAAGGTTTGAATGTCCGATATACATATCGTTATATTCGTTGCCTTCTATACTAGGATCCATTCTGTCATCATTTGACCAGAGGAAATTACCGATAAAGCACTCTTCCTCGGTTATTGGACGAACCTGTACCACGATATTATATATTTCATTGCCGTCAGTATCTTTTTCAGTCGATACAGGAACATTTTCTATAGTAAAGCCTATACCCTGTCCGTTAAACGCATTTAACCATGCATTTCTATCATCATAGTTAAGTGGTATGTCATAAGACTGATTATTAATTTTAACACTTTCTATTCTGTTAGACCAGTTTGAGAAGAAATCTATATCTACCATTGTTTTAGGATTTCCTTCAGTATCCATACCTCTGTTATAACTTATATTCTGCGACCCATAACTTGAAGCATATCCAGCCTTGTCATCTTTGTTATACTGATTTACACCACGAGTTCTCTGTCCACCATTAATCGATACAGATACAGTATATGCATAATCAGCATATGGTGCGCTGCAACCCTCTTCGGAGTTGATATCATATTCTTCTTCAACTTTAGGAACAACAGTCCAACTTCCAATTGGTCCTGATAAATTAATAACTGCATTGGTATCGCCTGCCGGCTGAGGATCACCGCCACCGCCGCCTTGACCATTCTGAATCTCAAAATGAATCTGGTTACCCGGGATGTTTAATCCTCCGAGAGAACAGGTATTGGTATCGCTTATAACCAAAGGAGTGTGATAATCATTTTCTCCGATAATCATTACACTCATAGTATCCTTATTAAAGCTATCACTTAAAGCAAATATAACATCTCCGAGATGATTTCGGTCGATTGTTAAATAAGCTCCTTCACTCCACTGTGCAACTTCACCTGCAACACCTGTAACATTTGCAGTTATTTGCACATCACCAAAAGTAAAGGTCAAAACATTTCCGTCTCTGGTAGCATCATTATCGAACTGTATTTCTACTGAACTTTCGTTATTTTCTCCGTCGCTATTTTCGGCATCCTTTACAACAATTGTTTCATCAGTACTGAATTCCGTATCCGCAGTTATCTTGGTGCCGTCATTCAAATACAATTCGAATTTATCGCTGTTCCAATCAAGTTTACCGACTGTGTCTTCATCAACATTAATTGTTGCCTCATTAGGTAAATCATTATAAACATTACCTATCGTATCTTCGCCGGATTTCAAATCAACAAATACTCCATCAATCCTCAGATGTTCTCCTTCCACTTCAATCGTATGATCACCTGTTACTTCATCATCAATTATAAATGTCAAGATGTATCCGCCATCTGCCTTTGCATTCCTTATTGGAAAATATGCAAACACACTGATCACCATTACAAGTGTAAGCAGAAATACCATTATAAGTTGAGGAGTTCCTCTCTTCACTCTTTCTTTCATATCATCCTATCCTTTCTCACTTTTATTATAAAAAATAAATAGGTAAATACAATTTTTCCCCTCTCCAACAAATAATCAGAGAGGGAAAATCATTTAATAACATCTTGTAAACGCTATATATTATTTTGACACATTACAATTATTATGACAAGCAAGTTGCCGTATTTGTCAATGACAAATACGGCAACTTTTTTTATTATACAAGCAAATATGTTTTAATAGCATTATTTAATTTTTCGTTATATATTACAAAATGGATTTCCGGCGATAGTTTTTTATTTATTGCTACCCATTTTTTGCTTATTATAAAATCAATATTTTTAAAGTTTTTATTAGTAATCCTCTGAAGTTCTCCACCATCTTCATTGTGTATAAAGGTTTCGAATCTGTCACTGTCATCCGCTGTATATATTATCATAAGCGGCTTAGCTTTCTTAAGAAGATATTTTGACTTTACCTTAAAATACGACACCTCTTCTTTCCTGGTTGTCATATAGAATCTTCCTCTCTCCTGATTACTCCTAATGCATTCACCGGATAATGCTGCCGATCCGGATGTCATATGCGAGGTACAGAACATATTTGAAGGCGGCGTCGGAAAAAAATACGGAGAAATTGCTCCCGTCATATACATCGGTATCCAGCTTTCAATACCAAGTATCATTTCTTCCAATGGTCTGTCTATATTATGCACTATATTCATATGAATACCCTTTTTCAACAGCATAGATAAAGCTGTTAAATATCTTTTCTTAAAACCTTCATCCTCTGCGGCTTTTTCCATTGGCAGATCATTATAAAAGAATATATCCTCTTTCGATTTTGAAAGAAGCGTGGTCTTAATGAAGTCCTCCTCAGATGTTTTTCTTCCCTTTATGCCATAATATGTTTTGCTCTTTCCCAATACTACAGGAGCAGCCGGAACTTTGACCTTACTTAAATTCTCATCCGTAAAATCACTTAAATTGAAGTCATCAACCTTAGTCAGAAAACCGCCTATAAGTTTTTCATAATTATTGTGTCTGTCGATAAGCCATTTTTTAATATAGATAATGTATTTTTCTTCTGCATCGATGTCAGTCAGTTTACAGTTTAATATATCCGCAATCTGTTCCATTTTCTCATTGCTGTGATATGACGAAACTATATAAGAAGCTACCTTATCAGTAAAACCGTCTATATCTGTTATTCTTCTGCTTTTATTTTTTATCCTTGAAATAAATGACGAATCATAACCTATCGCTTTTCCGAGAACCGCATTTGACAGTCCGAGTCGCTCCTGGAGAATATTAAAATTATCAATTAATAGCCCGTAATCACGAATGTCGGACTGTGCAGTAATACTATTTTCAAGGTTTTTCTGTATCTCGTCCTTATCAATAGATGCACCTTTTTCATCGGCAATTCTATAAAGTGCCTCTACAAGGTTATTAAAATAATCACTGTTTGGTTTTGGTGTCCTCTTACCGTTCAGATATCTGCTTATAACATCAGGAGAAAGACCGGATGCCTTACTGAGTTCATTTGCAGATAAATTAAGCTCATTTATATAACGATTTAATTCATCGTAAAATCTCATATTAATACCTCATATTTTACAGTCCTATCGTATATTCGTATATATCTCTCTTGGATATTCCTCTGTCCTTTGCTACCTGCTTTAAAGCCTCTTTCTTATCAAGCCCCTGCGACATATAAAGCTTTATATGCTCCGGTACTGAAAGTTCATTCCACCCGGCTTTACTCTCCTTTTCAATTTCTTCCTGAGACAAACCTCTTATAATTATAATACATTCACCCTTTGGTTCATTCTCAGTATAATATGACAATGCTTCTTTAAGAGTAGTTTTAAAAAAAGTCTCATGCTTTTTGGTAATCTCTCTGCACACGGTTGCTTCCCTGTCACCTAAGGTTTCCACAAGCTCATTTAAAGTTTTAACAAGTCTGTGGGGTGCTTCATATATAATCAAAGTTCTTGTTTCTTTTTTTAATTCATCAAGAACAATATTTCTTTCCTTCTTATCGAGAGGCAGAAAAGCCTCAAATGCAAACCTGCGCGTCGGCTGTCCCGAAGCCACAAGAGCATTTATCGCAGCACACGCTCCCGGAACCGGTATAACATCTATACCTGCTTCGTAGCATTTTTTTACAAGCTCTTCCCCCGGATCTGAGATACCCGGAGTTCCGGCATCCGTTATCTCCGCAATATCCTTACCCTCAAGCAGAAGTGCCACAAGCTCATCCGCTTTTTCGTATTTGTTGTGCTCATGGTAGCTTGTCATGGATGTATTAATATCAAAATGATTTAACAGCTTTATACTGTTCCGTGTATCCTCAGCCGCTATCAGATCTACTTCACTTAATATTCTGACCGCACGATAAGTCATATCCTCAAGATTTCCTATCGGTGTGGCAACCAGATATAATTTTCCTGCCATTAATCTTCCCTCATTTACAATTTCGCCACCAACCCCCGTCCCCAGGGGCAACTACTGCTCACTCATTATATTTTTTTAAAAGGCTATCCGTATAACTTCCGTCTTTATTATAAACAATTAATGACGGCTCAACCTTTATCATTGGCTTGCCTCCCTTTGCCGCCTCTATCAACACCATATTCGGCTCCTTATCAGCGTAAGGCTGCACCATCTGCATACGTTTCGGCTCAAGGTGATACTCTGACAGCAGTCTTATAATTTCTGCAAGCCTGAAAGGCTTATGGACCATAGCAAATGTTCCTCCAACCTTAAGCAGATATGCCGCTGCTTTAACCACATCCTCAAGATTTAGAAGTATCTCGTGTCTGGCTATGTTCTTAGGCTCTAATGCATTCTCAAGTCCATGGCTGCCACTTATATAAGGGGGATTGGAAGTAACCATATCAAAGCGATCCCTGACGAACAAACTATTAACCGCCTTAATATCTCCACACACAATATCTATCTTATCGGATAAATTATTGTACATAACAGAACGAAGCGCCATATCGGCGCTTTCTTTCTGAATTTCAAGTCCCGTAAAATGTTTTCCCTTACCTCTTGCCTCCATGAGAATAGGTATAACACCCGTGCCTGTTCCCAAATCAATTACATCTGCGTTAGCCTTACATGACGCAAAATCCGCCAGAAGCACAGCATCCATTCCAAAACAAAACATATCGGGATTTTGTATTATTTGATAACCCTTACATTGAAGGTCATCCAATCTTTCATTTTCTTTTAGTATATCTTCCATCTGACTTAACTTACCTGTTATATCCTGATACACATTCAAAGACTTCACAATTAAAATGCTTATTCATCATCTAACTTTGAACCGACTTCTTTTGCTTCAAGCGCTTCAAGTGCCTTAAGCTCTTCATCATTAACCTGATTATCATTTCTTCTTCGTCTGACCTTAAAGTTAAGTTCTTCAACAGGATATTCTTCGATTTCCTTAGTATCATCCTCAAGGGTTACAAGTATCTTTACCTTCTGCCTAAGTACATTTACCGAATGAACCTCACCCTTTATACCGTTTTTGGTTCTTACAAAATCACCCACATTCGGAAGTCTGTCATTCAGGTACTCATATGTATCCTGCTCATGCTTGAGACAACACATAAGTCTTCCGCATACACCGGATATCTTGGTAGGATTAAGTGACAGATTCTGTTCCTTCGCCATCTTGATAGACACAGGTACAAATTCTGACAAATGCTTATGACAACACAATTCTCTGCCACATATGCCTATACCGCCGACTATCTTGGTCTCATCTCTGACACCTATCTGTCTAAGCTCAATTCTGGTCTTGAATACTGCTGCCAAATCCTTAACAAGTTCCCGGAAATCCACACGTCCGTCTGCAGTAAAATAAAATAACACCTTGTTATTGTCAAACGTATACTCAGCATCTATGAGTTTCATTTCAAGACCGTGTTTTTTTATTTTTTCAAGGCATATATCATAAGCTTTTCTACTCTTAAGCTTATTTTCTTCATATTTTTTTGCATCATTATCATTTGCAATTCTCATAATAGGTTTAAGCACAGTAGACATCTTGGTTTCATCTATCTGACGTCTGCCAAGCACAACCTTACCGTATTCAACACCGCGCGCTGTCTCAACTATTACATATTGACCGGCTTCTACCTCATATTTTAACGGATCGAAAAAATATATCTTTCCGTTTTCTCTAAAGTGAACGCCTATTACATCTTTCATTTCAGTTCTCCTTTAATGTCTGCAATAACAATTCCATAGTCACATCAAAGTTAGCATTTACGTCCAATCGCTGTTTTGCTCTTTCTATAGCATTTATCTTTTCATCTATGGAAGCATAAGACAGATTTCCCGCCTGCTTCTTCAATGTGGAATACTCATTCTTAAATAAAACCTTATCTATATTCTTTGTCACCTTGAACATAAGTACATCTCTGTACCACATCATCATAAGATCCATATAATCATCCATAGACATCTTGAAATGTTCTATATCAAATACGGATTTCTCCAGATCCTCAACATCCATATCAGGAATACTCTTAAGCATATTTACTACAGCCTCAACAATATGTGCATATTCGTCATTCGTCGCAAGTTTTATCGCCTTGCCGAGATTACCCTGCGCAAAATCAAGGCAAAAATACGCCTTCTCCTCAGTCAGATTCATCTCCTTCATAAGATAATCCAATATATCACGTTCCCTGACCGGCTTAATGCTAAGCGAAATCGAACGCGAAACAACCGTCGGCAGCAGCTTGTCTACATTTGATGTAAGCAACATCAATACAGCATATTCAGGCGGCTCTTCAATGGTTTTTAAGAGTGCATTCTGTGCCTCCGTAGTCATAAGTTCAGATTCCTCTATAATATAAATCTTATATCTGCTTTTGTACGGCTTGATATCTATGGTATTTACAACCTGTTCCCTTATATCATTAACTGATATAACGGATTTTTCATGTGTAACAAATATTATATCGGGGTGATTTCCCGATTCAGCCTGTATACAGGAATGACATTTCTCACATGGTTCCGACTTTTTCTCCTCACACTGCAAAGTCTTGGCAAATGCACTTGCAAGAGCTTTCTTACCACTTCCGACTTCCCCGCTTATAATATAGGCATGTGCTACTTTATCCATCTCTATACTGCTTTTAAAATGCTTGAGTATATCTTCATGTCCTACAATATCTCTGAAATTCATATGTAACACCTCCCTAAATATTACGTTGATATATCAAGTAATAAACCTCTTATATCATCTATCTTGCCTAATATTGCAAGATTATCCTTCTCTTCCTTCAAAAGTTCATCCGCAAGTTCATCAAGTGTTTTATCAACCTGCCTTACTATACCATATACCCTATGTCTGCCCCTTCTGTCAAGAAAGTTTTCTCTGGAAAATTCATGTGATCTTGAGGTTATCTCATTCATGAATTCCTTTATGGTGCTTCGGTATTTCTTCATATCCTTGATATCCATATGTTTAGCTATCCTTGCACCCTGCTCTTCAATATCCTTCATAAGAGAACTTAGTTTTTCCTGCAGTTCACTGTCTTCTATATTTCTTACAAGGGTAAATCTGAAATCATCATTGGTCTTGTCATTATTCTTAGGCGCCTCAGCCTGTGTAAGCTGTTGGAGCTGATTAATTCGGTTTATATCCATCATTTACCCTCCTTTTCGTATTCTTTATATTGTTACACTTGCGTATTATTAAGTATATCCTCTATCTTATCAACAATAATTTTATGTATCTCTTCAATTGAAAGTGTCGCATCTATCGTATATATCCTGTCGGGAGCTTTTTTTGCAAGTTCACGATAGCCCTCTGCGACCTTCTCGTGAAAGTCTATCGTCTCAAGCTCCATACGGTCTAATTCCTTCTGCTCATTCTTTCTTTCAATACCTGTCTTAGCAGGAAGATCAAGATGTATGGTAAGATCAGGCATAACTTTCTGTATAGCAAATTCATTTATCTTATATACATTATCTACTCCAAGTCCTCTTGCCATACCCTGATATACAGCAGATGAATCAACGAATCTGTCACTTATAACAGCTTTACCCTCATTAAGTGCAGGCTTTATAACCTCGCTTACCAGCTGCGCACGTGCTGACGCATATAAAAGTGCCTCTGTCATATATCCCATCTCGGTAAATTCTTTGTTCAATATAATCTCTCTAACAGCTTCACCTATCTTAGTTCCACCCGGCTCTCTGGTTATAATTATCTCATATCCTTTTCTTTCAAGATATGACTTTAATAATTCAAGCTGTGTACTTTTACCGGAACCATCAGGTCCCTCCATAGATACAAATATCCCCTGCATAGCATTCTCCATATTTTATATCGGCAATTTATATTTAATACTATACCATCTCGCCTGACGGGTCGATGGGATTTATCGTATTATACCATTTTAACGGCAATTTTACTATAGTTTTACAAGATTATATTCATAAGCCCCATCATCCAGCATATTAATCAATGATTTACTCGAAGATAATATTAAAATCTGATCTGTCTTTATCCTGCCCATAACATCTAAAATCTTCGTAAACAAATTTTCATCTATACCGTCTAAAACATCATCAAATATTACCGGCATTTTATCTTTACAAATACTTCTTGCCATGGCCAGACGTATAGACAGATAAATAATCTTAACGGATACATTATCAAGCTCATCAAGATTTACATATCCTCCCGAACCTTTAATCATTATCTGTTTTTTATCATTTATATATAAATCTTTATACTTATTACCTGACAACTTCGCTACTATATCCGATGCATTTTCATTTATCATTTCACTATATGATTTGAACATTTCAACAGATAAATCATTTATTGTATTTATTGCCAGATTTATTGCATGAAGCTCTTTGTTTGCTTTGTTCCTGTTATCAATCTGCGCCTGACGTTCTTCCCTTAATTCATCTCTTCTCGTCATTCTCTTAAGGATTTTTCTTTCCTCATCAGAATACTTCTCACGTCTGTCAATGTATTCCTGTGCAAAAGACATATCAATCTCAACTTCTTCAAAAGATTCCGTCTTTCTCTCCAGTTCATATATTATTCTCTTAAAATCTTCGTCCGACGGAGTATTTATTTCCTCATCAAATACACCCTTCGCATATAATCCCTCGACTATCGTGACAATTACAAAAAGTATTGTACAAATTACAAATATCTGTCTTACCGCATTTTCAAAAGGAAGAATATATACAAATCCTGTTATAACCCCGATTACAAATAATCCTGTCAAAATTATAAACCATATCCTGTCGGTAAGCTTTTTCTTGGGTTTATAATCCTTTAATAAATCTGCATCCAAAAATATATTTTTATTGCTTTTATCGTCTTCTGAGCTATCCTTTATACTATCATTATTATCACTTGAAACAGAACTTTCGTCAGATGTTGAATCTTCTCCCGGCTCTTTATCTGATTCCTCTTCATCCTCATCACTTTTCTTACTCTGTATAAGCCGCCTTGCGGCTCTTTTTCTTCGTGCGGTCTCTATAGCCAGTTCTTCTTCAACTTCCTTAATTCTTTTTCTTATCTCCTTAAGTTCTATATCGACCTCGTCAAATTCTACAAGTTCATCATCAATACCTGCTATTTTTTCTTCTATATTAGCTATATCATAATTTTCTCTTTTTGCTTTTAGATTAGCTATGCTCTTATCCTTATCAATAGCAGCCGCACCTGATGATATAATGTTTTTAAAATCGTTTTTTACATAATTTGTATAGTTCCCGTCATTATCGTCTATACATAATCCATTGACAAAATCATCTTTGCTAAGATTAAACAATTTACCGCTTAAGCTTCCGTTATCAACCTTTAATTCTCTTCCTGAACCTATATCAAGAACACTTGTCCTGTTACTTTTTCCGGAGAAACTTCTTTCAACAAAAAAAGTATTCTCATCATTTTTTATGTATGCTTTTCCCGAGTAACCTCTGTCAATCGGTTTATATGTCTCGTATTTCTTATCATCTTTTTCGTTAAAGCTGCATGAAGAAAAGCCATAGAGCATAGCAGTAACAAACTCTTTGATTGTTGTTTTTCCGGAAGAATTTTGTCCCTGTATAACATTTATTCCGGGTTTCAGACTTATTTCTCTATTATTAAATTTACCAAAATCTTTAATAAGTAATTTATTAAGATACATAATCATTCACCTGCCATAGTCAGCGCATCAATACCATAATATATAGCTTTTTCTCTGATAACCTTATCCTCTGTAGAATCATCATCGGATAATTCTTTTATAAATTTGCCTAATAAGTTATTATCATTATCTCTTTCAAGTTCGTCTATATCAAAATAACTCTCTGTTTTATCTATTATTTGGTTTACATAATACTTTTTCTTCAAAGAACTGAAATCAATGCTGACATTACTGTTAACTTTACCATTGATCAGAATACGATATATATTTTTTTCTCCTGATTTTAATATCTGTTTTTCTATCAAAGCATTAATATCGGAAAAATCCATACTGCTTTCTACCGTTACAGTCATATTAATATAACTTCTTATATTGGACGGAACCCATGTTATGCCTGTCCTTTTTTCATCATCAACTTCACCGAATATATATCCGTGTTTTCCTGTCTCGGTATAATCAAGCGGCTCCAATGAACCGGGGAAAGCCATCTTATTCTTCAGTACATGCTTAACTTTGTGTACCGAGCCGAGTGCAAAATAATCAAATCCCGTCATGGCAAGCTTTTCCTTGGAAAAAGGCATATGCTCAGGAGAGCCGCCGTATCCAAGCAGAATATTATAAGCGTCTTCTCTGCCCGGCTTAAGCTTCTCTAACAATCTGTCTTTATATTCAGGTTTTCCATAGCTAAATCCTGTTATACACACATTCAGATCTTCAAAATAAGCATTAACAGCCTTATCCCTCGGGAACAAAACAGTATCCGAAACAAAATTAAAATTCTCCCATGCAGAGCCTTCTTCAATATAATCACTCGCACCGGCTATAATTACGGTCTTGGTCTTATACATACTTCTCAGAATTACATCCAATTTTCTTAATTCCTTCTCTGTAGGCGGAAAATCATACAAATCTCCGGCGATGAGAAGCAGATCAACCTGTAATTCATCGCATACATGTACAACATTTTTAAATGCTTCCTCTATCTCCTCAGCTCTCTCATCACTCCAAAATCTTCCTCTATCCGGTTTTATTCCTAAATGAACATCTGAAATGTGTATAAATTTCATATCAATACCTCTAATGTCTGTCTATCATTATTAAAAATAATCAATCTGTACTATTATAATACGAAACATCAATATGTGCAAGAAAATACAACATTCAAAATGCCGTTAAAATCCCAACCATTCCATAAATTTCAGCTTTACCTTTACTTTCTTTTCTTCGTCATGCTCTACAAAAAGCTTCTTATAATCCTCCTCACTTAATACTGTTTTTAGTTCTTCCTTATCCTCATTTGATACCACTGCACCTGCATCTAACGGATAGCACATCATCGGATACAGAATACACCAGAAATTCTCTCCTTCTGCCTCGCCGATATCAATCCGAAGAGCTTCATAGTATCCGGCAGGAAGAACCATCTCGCCATATTGCCTTATCGGAAAATAATCCTTTGAAATATATACCTTAACATCATAGTCATATCCTGACATCCTGATACTGTTAAGTGCTATACTCTTTATAAAATCAAGATTATCTCTTAAATATGACATAACCTCTTCCTTGGTTTTATCACCTTCCAGTATACCGCCTATAGCCATTAATATATCATCCCTTACTTTGTATTTTAATGATATATCATCCTCACTGTTGCTGTTTGCTCTTACATGAAATCTTAATATTGTGTCTTCAAGGCTGTCACAATAAGGAGTCTCATATTCATTGAAAGCCTCAATAACATTGTCCATAGTATCCGAGTCGGCATTTTCCACAAAAGAAACCTCCGATACATTGTAATCAACTCCGGATGTTCCGATATTCCTTATATAATGCAGACTATAAGTAATAATCAAACCACCTGCCACTCCCAAAAAAACACCTATAAAAGCACCTCTTAATATCCTTAATCCCATACTTATCCTCCTAAAAAAATATTTTGAAATTATAAAAGTTTTTCTTTTATAATTCTTCCCCTGCATATACTTTTTTAATCAGACTAAGTAAATCCGTATCATATTTATCTTCTTTATAGTCATATTCGACTTTTACGGTCTTCGTAATATATGGATTACTTTTAAGTTCAAGTACAAGTGTTTGAAAATTCTTACTGTCTGCCACGCCATTAATACTCAGCAGTCTCAAATGCCCGAGATTAATATGCCTGTTATTCTTATCAAAATATATATCCAAAGCATCTGCCAGAGAATCTGCCTCACAGACAAAATTCTCCGTCATCAAAACCTTCTCCGAATCACCTTTATATTCCGTAAGGTCAGCTGTTTCAAAGTCAAATTCATACTTGTCATTACATTTTACCGTGAGAGTGACTGCATAATCCATCGTCTCAAGTGAAGCAGGCTTTTCATCAAGACTTTCATACATAACACTCTTCTCACAGGCGCACATCAAAAAACCAATTCCTAAACATAAGACCAAAACACCTATCACACCTTTTGATTTAACATTAATCTTATGATGAATTTCATAGGTTTTTACCTTGCCTGTTTTTATCTTTTTACATATAAATACTATAGACGGAATAATAAGACTTAAAGCGATATCAAAACATATCAGATAATAATAAAGTATATCTGATATGTCCTTTAAGCTCCAGCACCAGCTAAAACCTGTAACCAATACAATGACCAGAATTATTATCCACCATTTGTCAGATACAATCTCTATAGCCGAGTCATTTTCATAAGCATTCCATCGCTTCGAAAAACATACTCTTATAAACTCCTTAGCATAGAACATAAACCCACTTATTACAGCAAAAACACCGATTATCCAGAACGCCATTACCGCATAATCAAATCTTTCTATTCCTCCCGGGAATTTAGCCGTCTGCATTGCATAAAGTGTAGACATACTATCACTTCCTGCCCATTTGTCTCCTGTAATTCCCTGTACGAATATATATGAAAAAAGCACGGAAATTAATATCCATATAATAGTCCTTAATGCATTTCT
This sequence comes from Lachnospiraceae bacterium, assembly GCA_017449765.1. Classification (GTDB taxonomy): domain Bacteria; phylum Bacillota; class Clostridia; order Lachnospirales; family Lachnospiraceae; genus Coprococcus_C. The sequence continues at coordinate 22,976 of JAFTFE010000004.1, forward strand.
CCAGTTATTCTTTTTCTGCTTCGTAAGGGTAAAAAGCATAAGCTCGACAGAAGACATGACTATCAGCATCTCATATCCGCCTCTCGCAATACCTTTAATATCTGAAGGTACATCAATACCCGTTATATTCCAGTTAACGTTACTTATTGAAAAAACAGCGACAAATATAAGAGGAACCAGCATCCACCAGAATAAAAGTTCCAATAACCTGCCTCTTTTTTCAATATCCCGTGATGCCCCATAACCACATATGACAGCAAAAGATACGAGTATAAACCACAGATTAAAACTCCTCAGCATATATTCCCTTATGATTATCGAAAAATACAACAGTATAAGCGATGCCTTGATTATATAGCGCACAGCATACAATATATCAAATATTCTGCCTGCATTTCCAAGGACATAATCCATCTCCTCTACCATCCCCTCCGGGAAAGCCCTTGAAAACGAATAAATTATAAGGCTGTATACAAGTGTGAACAAAAGTCCTGTCACAAATGCAGCAAAATGCCATTTGCCTGCTGCATTGGCACAGATATATGGTATAACCACGATACCTAAGGTTATATTTTCAAGAAGTCCTATACGAAAGCTCTGTCGCTCTGATATTTTTCCGTTATAAAGCCGCATATCTTATCTCCATCCTACATTTTAATATCATTATCCTATGTTCAATCCCCGTTTCTCTTTTTAAATCTTATCCTACTGTCTTTTCTTGTCCATAAAGGTCTTTCTTTCATAATTTTAATAGGTGCCCGGAGTATATAATCCTGATTATGTTTAATCATTCTTTCCCTGATGTTTCCATCGTCATCATCAACGCATTCTCCGCATACCGACGGAAGCATATATGGTATTCCGAAGCTATTTAACTCAGACAGGTGGATGGCAATTATCAATAACCCCAAAACAAATCCATACAGACCGGCTATAGCTGAGGTGAAAATAATAAAAAATTTGAGAAGTCTGAACACAGATGCAAATTCTTCATTCGGAATAGCAAAGGAAGCAATAGCAGTAAGTGCAACAACTATCACAACTATTGTACTTACTATCCCTGCCTCAACTGCAGACTGTCCAACTATAAGTCCACCAACCACACCGATCGTATTTCCCAATGGTCCGGGCAGCCTTATTCCCGCCTCTCTCAAAAGTTCAAATAAAAATTCCATAATCAGTATTTCCACAACTATAGGAAAAGTAACCATAGATCTTGCTGAGGCTATGGCATATAAAAGTCTCGTCGGAAGCATATCACTGTGATATATGGTTATCGCAATATAAAAACCCGGCAAAGTAATGGCGATGAATGCCGCAATATATCTTATAAGTCTTGCAAAGGTTCCGACTGCCCACCTGCTGTAATAATCATCAGAGGCCTGAAGCAGCATATTAAAATTACACGGTGCCATAATAACTTCAGGTGAATTATCAAATACAATGGCAGCTCTTCCTTCTACTATACCCGCTGCCACCTTATCAGGTCTTGTCGTACTCTGAAATATAGGAAACGGAGAATACCATCTTTCCTCCAATAAATGCTCTGCCATACCACTGTCAAAGATTGCATCTATATCGTATTTATTGAGTTTTTCCCTAATGTTATCTATAAGCTTAGGCTCAGCAAGATCCTCCATATACATAATCGCATAATCTGTCTTTGATCTTAGGCCCAAAGTTCCCTGCTCAACCTTAAGTTTTGCATCTCTTATACGCCTTCTGATAAGTGCAGTGCTCTGTCTGAATCCTTCGTTAAAGCTGTCTTTAGGACCTCTAATCCCGGCCTCTGTCTCATTTTCACTTATGCTTCTTAAAGGAAATTTTTTGGAAGATATAATCATAGTTTTATTAAAGCCGTCTACAAATAACGCTGTATCACCTTTAAGTATTGCCTCCACCGTCTTATCAAAAGACATTTCTTCCTTTATATCTACAGTCTGAGTCTCTACATATAACAGTCTGTCCCACAACTGTTCCTTCCTGTCACCGTCATAAGAAATATGAGGTTTACCGGACTGAAATCCACTCTGACACCATTCATATGAAAGAGGTTTAATAATAGTCTGCTCAATCATCGAATTATCCGCTATACCATCTATATAGACAAGATGGATTTTCACGGTTTCACCATCTACTGCTATAAAGAAGGACTTCTGAACCACGTCATCGCAATTATTGAAAAGCTTATTTAAAACATCAATATTTGCATCTATCCGGGAGCTTAAAAAAATAGTAAGTTCATTTCTGTCATTAAACCATTCCTGCATATTGCCTCCACCACGCGCCTTACGTGCATCAAAAAAGAGCCCAAAGGCTCATTTAATGAATAAAACCCTGTACTTTTATTTTGTACAGGGTTTTGTTAATTATTCTGCATTTGTTACATTTTTTATTACAATCTGTTCCTGATTATATATATGTTCATTCATAATCTTTACGGCAGTTTCGGTATCGCCCTTAAGAATTGCCATAGTGATAAGATCATGTTCACGAATTAGATTATCATGGTAGGAAAAATCCTTAACATATTCCACTCTGTATCTGTAAACCTGCTCACGAAGATTTTGCGTTATATTAATAAGTTTGTCATTCTTCGTCGCCTTATATATTACATTATGAAACGCCTCATCACCCTGTACTATCGCAGGGACTAATTTTGAATTAATTGCCTCTCTGAATTTTATACATGAAGCCTTAAGTTCTTCCTTGCCCTCATCATCTATTCTCTCACAGGCAAGCTTTACTGATAAGGTTTCAAGTGCAAGCCTGACTTCCAAAGCATCTTTCAAGTCCTTAACCGTTATCTTCGCAACCTCTGCTCCCCTTCTCGGAACCATAACCACCAGTCCCTCAAGTTCAAGCATACGTATAGCTTCTCTTACGGGAGTACGGCTTACGCCTAATTTATTGGCCAAAGTAACCTCCATCAGTCGTTCTCCGGGCTGGAATTCTCCCTCTATAATTGCCTTTCTCAAGGTATTGAACACAACCTCTCGAAGCGGCAGATAATCGTCTAATTCTAAACTAAGCTTCATATATCAATCTCCATTCTCTATACCGGTTTAGTAATATATACCTCTTGTGTATAACCCTTTTTTAATATATATGCTTTGGCAGCCTTTGCTTCTTCCTCGTCATTATATAAACCGAATACCGTAGGACCGCTTCCACTCATTATGGCATTTAATGCACCCATACTTATCATAATTTTTTTGATATCGTAAATCTCAGGATGAAGCTCTACTGTCACCGTCTCCAAAACATTCTCCATTCTGTCAGCCACACCTTTTAAATCGCCTTCTTTGAGCGCCTCTATCATTCCGTCCACATCCGGGTGTGAGGATAATTCATCACATTTTAATTTGCTGTATACCATACCCGTACTAACGCTTACAGGAGGCTTTGCAACCAAGATATGGCAATCAGGGAGAACATTTACTGTAGTCAGCACCTCTCCGATTCCTTCCGACAGAGCAGTCTTAGCCAAAATACAGTAAGGTACATCCGCACCAAGTTTAACGCCTATATCCATCATTTCTTTAAGTGAAAGCTTAAGACCACACAGTTCATTAACCGCCTTAATGCTTGCAGCGCAATCCGTACTTCCGCCCGCCATACCTGCCTCCACCGGAATATTTTTTTTGAGTTCAACAGACATAGTACCACATATATTATACTGCTCAAACATATATTTTATTGCCTTATATATAAGATTTCTCTCATCTGTCGGTATCTTATCGCTGTCAGTCGTTATATTTATTATATAACCATTCATATTATCTGTTTTTTCATTTTCATAATGAAAAGTCAAATCATCGAAAAGTCCTATATTCTGCATAATCATCTTAACAAAATGATATCCATCCTCACGCTCACCCAGCACATCAAGCGCAAGATTAACCTTTGCATATGCCTTTAGCCTTAGTTCTTTCAACAGTTTTGCCCTCACTTTAAAATAGATATATAAATTGTATCAAAATAAATATAATAATTAAAGATTTTTTTCAAAAATAATATTGATTTTATCTGTAAAAAATCCGATAATATATATGAAAGCGTAGATTGTCTCCTCGCACGGCAATATATGTTTTCAAAAAAGCCTTAATAAATTTCTTAATTCGGCGAATAGTTTTAAGCAATTTCTTAAGGTACATAACAAAAGGGTGTCGAAGAAACGACACCCTTTTATAATTTACTTTTTCAACTTTTTGTTATTACTATTCTACAGGATCTTCTTCAATAACCACAATTCTGCCTGAATATATATCCTCAAGATATTGTTTTGCCTTATTCACAGAATTCTCATCCGGTACCATTACATATACCTGTGCGCTTCCCGTAGAATAAGTCGTTGAATTAGAATCCGAACCTGTAACACTGTATTTTAATATCTCCCATTTCGGACCATCAGTCAGTTGATACTTAACCAGCTCTGCAATCTCATCATAAGACATACTTGTTACTACACTGTCAGAGATTCTTTCCATAACATTAGTATAATTCTTAAGCATCTCTGTACTTATCGCTTTATTAATCATACCTTCGATAACAGCCATCTGATTTTTTCCGCGCTGTCTGTCTCCATCTACAAATGCGTGTCTTTCTCTGGCAAAAAGAAGTGCCTGCTCACCATTTAAATCATTGTAACCCTGGTTAAAATGATATGACATATTAACAACGTCGCTGTCGTATCCGACAAAATCATATTCTGAATAAACGGTTATGCCACCCAGCTCATCTATTATATCCATAAATCCATCGAAGTTTATTCTTACATAATTATCTATATTAACATTATATAACATCTCCAATGTATCTATAGTGACATCCACACCATATGCACCTGAATGAGCCAGCTTATCAGGTATGCCGCCGGATATGGAAAGCGGAACATAATAATCTCTCGGTGTATTAATCATCAGAATCTGATGAGTGTTCATATTAACAGTCAAAATAATATTCGTATCACTGTTACTGTTTGCAATAGTTGTACCTCTTGTATCCACACCATTTAAAAGAACTGTAAATACACCCTCTCTGTCAGACAGATAATCTGCAGGAATATTGTCATCGGTTGATATGGTGCTCTCATAATCCATATTAAAAATTACTTTTGTCTTATCTTTGAAATCACCATACTCTTCATCATCGGATACAAAACCCAAATATGCATAATTCAATATTATAGCCTGTGAGGTTCCGTCATAAAGTCCCTGCATAAGATCCTTTACCGAATCATACTCTGTAGTGGATATACTTTGCCCAACCTCACTTTCAATATCTATTATAATATTGTTTGTATTCTCCCTGTCAAGCGTACTCAAGATACCGAAATTATACCCTTTTGCATCATTTATATTCTGTGCCGGATCGTCAATTAATACATAGACATCTACATTATCTATCTTCGTATCAACACCGGACATATCATTCAGCTTCTTATAAGTATAATCAATATAAAAACATGCTATAACAAGAACCGCACTTATCAAAATAGAAATAAACTTTCCTATTATACCCGGTATAATCCATCTCTGCATCAGCGTAAGAATTACGACAAGTATTATCAGTAATACTATGGTAACAGTAAGAAAAGATGTCGGCAGCACTTTCAGCCTTATAACATACAAACTTGTAAGAACGCTTATAACCAACTGAATACCACATATTATATAACCTATTATTTTCAAAATCTTCTGTAATTTTTTCTGTTCCATAACATATCTCCAATATTTTTATTCTAAAGCATAATATGTTCATTTTATATGGAAACTATTTAAAAGTAAAGTTTATTTGTTAAATTTTAAAAAAAAATTACATTTTCCGATGTTTTACGACTTAACCACAATCAGCCTGTCACCCTCATTAATATCATCATTTTCAAGATTATTCACACTTCTTATAGCTTCTGTCGTGGCATAGTATTTTCTTGCTATAGACCAGATTGTATCCCCCTTTTTAACTATATATCCTGCTATACCCGGCATAGCAGCCTTTCTCTCATAATCTATCGGAGATATAGTCATATCGGTAATTACATCCATATTATTGCTGCAAAATACCATTATCTGTAAGCCAACCTGAACCTTAATCTCTATCTCCTGACTATTGATAAGGGTTGCACTAAGCTGCGTAATTGAAGGGATAACCTTGACATTATAATCATCCTCAAGATTAATAGTATCCACCGTATGTTCAAACGGTATATCAACTTCTATACAATCCATCGGGTCATCATCCGATGATATAAATAATACATAAGTCTTTATAATCCCCTCAACATTTACCTGATTATCTCCAAAGCTTACATCATCTAAAAATACATCTCCGTAAATGTGACATATCTGAAGTACCTTCTTATCATCCGATTCCAGCTTATGTCTGTGTGCTACATTTACCAAAGCTGTGTTCTTCATAAGAAGATTTTCATAGATAAGGCTCTCTGTCTCAGGAGCAATCTCAACCTGAGGTGAATACATATCACTCAGCAATCTTATCTCTTCATCCTCATACAGTTTGATGTTCATATCTGCATTATAATCCACAGCTATTATCCTATCCTCGCCGTCTGCATCAGGCTTTACGCTCATATCCCCCTTACCTATGGCAACATCTGCCTCCACAATCATATCCTCCGACGCTCCGAAACACTCTATCTCCTTGACTATACTTCTTACGGAAAATATGTACTGTGCCGGCATATGTTCATCATTGCTTTTATATATAACAAATATTTCGACCTCTCCACGAACCTCTAATTTATCTTCCATACTCTTAGCTTCAATATTTCTTAGTGCAATGTCAGACCACAGAATTCCGTTTATGTTGGGTTTATTCTGTGCCAGTTCCATCTCCTCTTTGATTTTGAATACATCTCTTTTTATAATCCTGGTATTGGTTATATCTGCCTTTGTGTATCGACATTCTATGCCATTTCCATTTTCTAAATCTATGGCACAGTTTACATCTACATTATCATATACATTTACATGATTACTTATTAGTCCTCTGACCTCAAGTTTTCTTGAATTAATTATGCTTGCCGACAGATCTTCAAGTATGCATCTTGCTTCTACACGGCTGCCCCTGTTCACACCATCTATACTGATATTATCTTCAAACGGTATCTCGTTTTGATATACCTCCAAATCACTTGCTTCTTCATCTGCTGTCTTATATAGGATTTTAAAATAAACAGTACCTACGACCTTGACTTTGCCCTCCTCCGCAGAAACCTCCTCGACTACTATATTACCATTCTGGGCAATTATCTTCTCAACGTCCTTTTTACTGTCCGGTATGTTGAAATCATCATCTATGGTAAGCTGCGAAACCTTCGATTCCTTTAGTACGCTGGTATGTATATCTTTTTTACTGAAATCCATAATGCCTCCATATACTTATAAAATTTCCGATTATAATACGATTATATTCGGAAAGCATATAAAATATACCAATCTGTACTAATCAACATCGAATACAATCGGGAGCTCACTCTTCTCACATTTAATTACAATATACGGATACATTGATGCTTCTCCTGACACCCTTGCATCTGATGCCGTAGCATCACCTTGATTGCCAAGTTCCTCCTCTGTAAATAAATTCGTCACGACAAAGATTGAGTTACTCGTCTTGAATAAATCCTCTACAGTGACACTTAAATTCTGCCTGTTATGCTCACCATATCCTATGGCTATGTACATAGCATCGTTATTTACATAGCTTAACTTAAACCTGCCGGCCTTCTTCTCCTCTATTATATCCTTAAGTTCCTTTGGTATCTCAGTCTCGGCACATACAGAATATTCGACTTCTTCCTTCTCACTGTTTTTCTTACGAAAATCACAACCCACCGTCAAAAGGCAAAGAAAGAGCGCAAATGCTAATAAAAAAACACTGCGCCCTGTTTTAAACATGCTCTTTTTCATATCATACTTCCCAAATTTTATTTACTACATAATATGAGACAAAAAGCCGTAATATTCTATTCATTAAATTATTGTTCGGAATTGTCCTTCTTTTTTTCAACAATTATTTCTATTACCTCGGAATATGCTGCAAAGAGTACACCTGCAACCGGCCAGACAATCCATGTTTTACCCCAGGCATTGGTAAGAAAACTCCCCTTTATCAATGAACTCAAACGGTTCATTTATTGATTCTGTATAAATAAATATTGCGACTGCAGCTGCAAAATCTTATCAAGATTGGGAACAGACTGGGCTGCCTCCCACTTTGACACTGCCTGGCGTGATACATCAAGCTTATCTGCCAACTCCTCCTGTGACCATCCGTTTTTCTTTCTTAATCTGATAATCTTATCTGCCATTATCATAATTAGCTCCCTCCTTAATTATTAATCCGATGATTTGTCTCATCCTATGAGCTAATTTAATCATTTTTTTGGGTTACCTGCCACCAACCGGCAGCTTGAAATATGTCAACCGGCAGTTGCAAACCGCGTAAAACCGTGTTTTTATGCCTATATTCCGTCAATCTCTTCCTTGCATATTTTTCCGTCATGCAAAAGATTTCTTAACCTGTCAGCATCCTCTGCCTCTATGGCATCCCTGTACTCCGATATGGAATTGATAAAGCAGTTAAGCTCCGTAAGCAGGCTATCTTTATTCTCAAGAAAAAGCTCCGTCCACATATTTTCATTTAACCATGCGACTCTGGTTAAATCCTTGTAGCTTCCGGCAGAGAATCCGTCATGGTCTCTCGCCGTCGGACTTTTCACATAAGCATTTGACACTACATGAGCCATCTGTGAGGTAAAGGCTATCATAGAATCATGCCTCTTGGCATCGCAGACGGTAAATGTACCGAATTTTATAGGTGAAAGCAGCTGCTTTGCTCTTTCTATGGTTTTCTCATCACCAAGATCATGTGGTACAAGCACCATTGAGGCTCCGCTATACATATTTTTCATACTATAATCATATCCGGAGTAATGTCTTCCTGCCATAGGATGACCTCCCACAAAGGTAAATCCATATTCCTTTGCTACCGGAAAGCATCTTTCGCACACATATCCCTTGACACCACAGCAGTCAATAACCATAGTATCCTTTGATATATATGGTGCCATTTTCTTAAGATATTCTACACTATCCTTTGGATACAATGCTATAAGAACCAGATCGCAGGAAACTATGTTGTTCCTGCCAAGCTCTCCGGATATCGTCTTTTCTTCATATGCTTTCTTCATAATTTCTTCATTTATATCAAAGCCAAGTACCTCATGGTCATCATGATTGCTGTATGCTTTTGCAAATGATCCGCCGATAAGACCTAAACCCACAATACCTACTACCATTTTTTTCTTCCTTTCGAACAATTATTGTAAGCAAGTTGTACGTAATGACAGCTTTATATTTCTTTGTAATTCCTTATAATGATAGTTTATTTATAACAAGTCGTCAAGAAGATGATTAGATTTTGTGTTAGGTGGCAAGAATTACTTTATAAATTTTTATGAGGTGATTTTTATGAACAGAAAAACTAAAGTTTACGTACTTATTCTGATATGGCTGGCGATTTTTCTGCAGCTTATTATTAATGCGTCGATTGACCGTGAAGAAAGAATGGTTGAGCAGGTTATGAGTGAGGATATTAATAATCTTGCCCTTGGAACAGTAAAGGCATATGCCTATTACGGTTCTGACTATATCAGCACACCAAGCCGTGAGAGTATGGTTAAAAATATTGCAAAAAAACTTGGTATAAACTCAGGTTATGAGGTAGTAAGCAAAAAAGATGACCAGATAAAGAATGAGGTAACTACGCTTAATAAATACGGACAGCAGGCAGACACTCAAATAAAAGTAATAACTCTTTATACGACTGACAAATATGAACAGCCGACATATGAGGATTACATCTTAGTTGAGATAAACCTCAAAGGAAGCAACGGAACAACCGCCTATGAGTTCAAGGAGAAGTTAAAAGACATTTACGCTGAGCTCGGAATGACCGCTAATACCAATATCTATCTCTTAAGCCAGGAAAAGGGGGAGCTTATAGACAGCGAGATTAATGCTTATATAGACAACTTCCTGGAGGAAACAAACGCAACAGAGGTTGACAGAACGGAGTTTGATGATGTCATCTGCATATACGGGTATAGTAATGACATAGATGAGTTTGTATATCAGAATAATAATCGTGTAAATGTCAACATAGCCTTCTCGTATGACGCTGCTGAAGATATAACCTACATCCACCGCGCCATACCATTTGTGGACAAGTCATTTTAAAATCGCCCCGGGGGACGGGGGAAAGTGGGCGAAAATAAAGAAAATCTTCATTTTCGCCCACTAACCCCCGTCCCCCGGGACATCATTTGAAATTAAAGCTTACTTACCGCCATACCAGGCGATGCCTTCATCTCTCCAGCCTAAGCTTACGAGATTATCACGCTCATCTGCACTGGTTGTGTAATGATGTGAACCTGCTGCCTTGGCATTAGGATTATAAAGTCGATAAAGTGCCTGTCCGTTTTTATCTGATGAGTACCAGCCGATACCTTCATCCTTCCATCCCAAGCTTACAAGAGTATCTTTTTCTGACTTGCTTGTTGTATAGTGATGATCGCCTGCGTTTGGATTATAGAGACGATATACAGGTGTATCGGAACTATCCGGAGCATTCCATGCCACTCCTTCGTACTTCCAGCCTAAGTTACTGAGATTGTCTTTCTCTGTTTCATTTGCAGTATAGAAATGTTCACCACTGTTAGGGTTGTAGAGGCGGTACATTGATGAATAACCTTCTTTTGCTATAGGTTCAGCAGGAGCAGGTGTTGGTGTAGTGCCGCCGCCTATGTATTCGTACTCGTAGGTTGACTCTACGGAACGACCATCGTAGTCATCATATGTTACTTTAACAAGATTACCGTTAGCATCATATTCATTTTGATATTCATGTTCATCCCATATTTCTCCATTTTTATAATCTGTTTTTGTGCATAAATTCCAATGAGAATCATATTTTTCAACATAGCGCCAATTGTCTCCGTAATCATTTGTATTTTCGTAATCCTCTACCTTTTCAACCAAAGTTCCGTTTGAGTCATATTGGTATGTTGCTTTATGAGAGAGATTTCCATTTTTATCATTTGATGTTTCAACCGATATTTTTCCATTTGCATCATATTCATATATAGTACAATAACCAACAAGAGAAGAATCTGTTGCCTTTATCAATTTACCATTGTTATCGTATTCGTAAAATGTAGTTCCACTGGCACCTTCATCAGAATGATAATATTCTACTAAATTACCATTTGAATCATACTTATACGTTTCAATCTGATACCAGCTAAGATCTTCAAATTCTTCAGGTACATACTGGTTATAAAATAACTCTTTTATGATTCTTCCTTTTTCATCATAAAAATAGTTCCATTTTTGAAACCAGCGATCTCCCAAGCTAGAATTATAACTTTTTTCTTCAATAAGATTACCATTATCATCATATGTATATATAGTTTTAACTTCATAAAAATCATTACGCTCACTTACATTGATAAGTCTATATCCGGGTGCACCGGCAGGCTCTCCGAATCCCCAGCTGTCAATACTATCATTAAACTTATAATAATAGTTATTCTTTAAAAGGTCATCTGACTCAATGTCTTCAAATTCATCCCATTCATCGTCAACCTCAATATCCTCATCATCTTCATACAAAGTATCCTCTGATTCGATATCAACAGTATTCAATTCTTCCGCATGCAAGTTTAGACTTGTAAATCCGCCTCCACTTATGAGCATAGCGCCACATACAGCCGCTGCCACTAATTTCTTTAACCTCATAGTTTTTTCCTCCATTTTATCTTTTTAATTTATAAAACAAAAACAGTACCCATAAGGTATATCATATTTAATATGATACCTTACGGATACTGTCTTTATTTTCATTATATTATTGTTAAAAAAGGGCAGAATTACATTAATGTCTGTCTGTCTGTCTGTCTGTCTGTGGATTGTGACAATTTTACTCATCTTAAACTGTATCCCATAAACTGGACACTCCCCTTTCTAAATTTTCCAGATTTCGGACACACCATTTTGGTGACATCCCCGTTTTCTGGACACGGTATTTTATCAAAAACCCCATTTTCTGGACACGCCACTTTTCGCATACCAAAAATGGATGTATAATCAAATAATACGGAGGTAATCAATTATGAATCAACGTTACACAAAATCAAAATTCACTGAAGAACAAATGGAACAGCTCGCTGCCAATCCATTTACCAGTAAAGTTGACTATTACCATATCTGGTTCACCCTTGAATTTCAAAACCTATTTTTGTCACGCTATGAAGCCGGTGAATCCAGCGCCGAAATCTTCGCCAGCATGGGCTATGATATCTCTGTGCTTGGTGCCAATCGTGTCTATAGCTTTCCACGTCGTCTCAGGAATCGCCTTAACAGTGGCAAGGGACTAATCGAGACTCTATGCCAAACCAAGGCTAAAATGCCTGAAAACACCGATTATAACACTATGCCTGCACAACAGTCCGTTGCTGCTATGCAACGTGAACTGACATACCTACGACAGCAGGTAGAGTTCCTAAAAAAAATTACAGAACTGGACAACGACAAAAAGCCGAGGACTTAATTATGGACAAACCAAATTCAAAATACGAAATCATCCATGAAATTATTTCTCAAGAAGGCAATCTACAAAACATAAGTGAGCTTTGTGAAATCGCCGGAGTGTCCAGATCCGGATATTATTACTGGCTTCACTCTTCTGACAAACGTGCCGAAAAGGAAACGAGGGATCAGGCTGATTTTGAACTTATACTCCAAGCCTACCAATTCAGAGGCTATGATAAAGGCATCAGAGGCATCCATATGAGGCTTTTACATATGAATCCGCCTATTATTATGAACACCAAGAAAATACAGCGTCTGATGCATAAATACGGACTTAAATGCCCCATTAGAAAAGCAAATCCCTATAGGCGCATGGCTAAAGCTATCAAAACCGATGCGATTGCTGATAACCTCCTGCAACGGCAGTTCAAGGAACACGGTCCACGAAAAGTACTTCTTACGGATATTACTTATATTCCATGTTGTGGTGTATTCTTTTACCTATCTGTCATCAAGGATGCATATACAATGCAAATACTGGCACATGTATTAAGTGAATCTCTTGAACTCGACTTTGTTCTCGAAACAGTAAACATCCTTATTGAAAACCATGGTGTCACCCTTGATGATGAGACCCTTATCCATAGTGACCAAGGTTGCCATTATACAAGCAAGAAGTTTAGGGAAATCGTTAAGGACTACCATCTCCGCCAGTCCATGTCACGCCGCGGAAACTGCTGGGATAATGCTCCACAGGAGAGTTTCTTCGGTCATATGAAAGATGAAATCATGGATAAGATTGCCCTTGCTGAATCATTTGCAGATGCTAAGGCTATCATAGATGATTACATTGATTACTACAACAACGACCGGGGACAGTGGCAACTTGCCAAACTTTCACCTAATGAATATTATAGTTACATAACAACAGGACATTACCCTCTTATCACCTATGATGGAGCTGTACCTGTATCACCTTTTTCAACTCAGGACAATTAACTGTTCTGCTTTATAAATTTGTCCTTGACAAAGGGTACACTTTA
>JAFTFE010000042.1 GCA_017449765.1 Lachnospiraceae bacterium
AATTTCTCCAATCTCTCTTATAGGCTGTATCGTACCTATCTCATTATTTGCAAACATAATCGAAATAAGTATGGTATCAGGTCGTATAGCCTTCTTTAAATCATCAAGCCTGATTATACCATTTTCATCGACATCAAGGTATGTTATATCACAGCCGTTTTCTTCAAGAAATTCAGCCGTATGAAGTATGGCATGATGTTCTATCTTGGAAGTTATGATATGTTTTCCTTTGTCCGCCAACGAAAGTACAGCTCCCTTAAGCGCCCAGTTGTCCGACTCCGAACCTCCTGCGGTAAAATATATATTGGAAGCCTCGGTATTTAAGGTTGAAGCTATAATTCTTCTTGCGTTGCTTACTGCATCTTTATTACCCGAAGCAAATGTGTATACGCTTGACGGATTACCGAATTTATCTGTAAAATACGGAAGCATCGCTTCTACAACCTCAGGTCGTGCCGCCGTTGTAGCTGCATGGTCCATATATATAATCTTCTTTTCCTCCATAGCATTTTCTCCCGTCATCAACCAAAGAATTTGAATTGATATAATAAAATTTAACTTATAATTATACTATGAAAAATATAAAAATAAGTGCTAAATAAAAATCGTCATATGATGCGTATTCATATAGTATTTTCCTATAAAGAAAAAGACATTTCTGACTTAATTTTCGTACTCCCATCCCCGAGGCATGCGCCGTTATGACAAGCTCTCTCCATTAATCGCTTCCTTCAATGTACGCCAACCAAGCACTGCACATTTAACTCTCGCCGGCATATGCGATATATCCTGCAAAGCGGAGGCCTCTTCAAGACTTTCTATCTCCTCATCAGTCGCCTCCCCCTTAATCATCTTCATAAAGGTATCAGCCAGCTTAACTGCCTCATCCTTTGTCTTACCTATAACCATACCGAGCATAATATCTGCCGAAGCCTGTGATATGGCACAGCCGTCACCGACAAATGCACCGTCAGCTATCACATTACCGTCATATTTTAATTTGAGCCACACGTCATCACCGCAGCTTGGATTTACTCCCTCTAAAGTAATATCTGCATCCTCCAAATCAAACTTATATTCAGGATGTACATTATGCTCTGTCAATATTTCATTGTAAAAGCTTCTATTTTCCATAACCCATACGCTCCCTGACTGTCGCCATGCTCTCTAAGAATTTATCTACCTCTTCCTCAGTATTATAGAACATGAGGCTTGCCCGAGTAGTCGAATTTACACCAAGATGATTAAGCAAAGGCTGTGCACAGTGATGTCCTGCCCTTACTGCAATTCCATCTGCAATAAGCACCTCACTTACATCATGCGGATGTACATCATCCACCTTAAAGGTAAGGATTCCCGTATGATTCTTGGCCTTATCCGAGCCATATACCGTAATATGAGGAATCTTGAGTAATCCTTCCAGACCTCTCTTGGTAAGCATAAGCTCACGTTCCTGCATATAATCATAGCCAATCCTGTTCATAAAGCTTATCGCCGCATCAAGTCCGGCTGCTCCGGCTGCATTTACCGTACCTGCCTCGAACTTATGCGGAAGCTCAGCATATACCGCACCTGTACGTGTTACAGAATCAATCATTTCTCCTCCGCTTAAGAATGGCGGCATCTTGTCGAGTAATTCCTCCCTGCCGTATAATACTCCTATTCCCATAGGTCCGAACATCTTATGACCTGAAAATGCGAAGAAATCAACATCAAGCGCCTTTACATCTATCTTCATATGAGGCGTGGATTGTGCACCGTCTACAACAATAACCGCTCCCTTCTTATGAGCAAGCTCGGCAATCTCCTTAATCGGATTAACTACACCGAGTACATTCGACACCTGGGTAATTGCAACTATCTTTGTTTTATTTGTTATAAGCTCTTCAAGCTTGTTTAAATCAATACTTCCGTCACTCTCACAGTCAATAAACTTAAGCTTGGCATTTCTTTCTCTTGTAACCATCTGCCAAGGAAGCAGATTGCTGTGATGCTCCAATATTGATACGAGAACCTCATCACCCTCGTTTACATTTTTAAGACCATAGCTATATGCTACAAGGTTTATACTCTCTGATGTATTTCTTGTGAATATAATCTCTTTTTCCGAGGCCGCATTAATAAAGTCACGCACACTTTTTCTTGCATTCTCATATATATCAGTGGCTTCAATACTTAATGGATATGAGCCACGCAGAGGATTTGCATTGTGCTTTTCATAAAGTTCTATTTCTGCATCTATAACACATTTTGGTCTCTGTGATGTAGCCGCATTATCAAGATATGCAAACGGAAGAACTGTCTCAGATTTCATATTTTCAAATATTGGGAATTCTTTTCTTATTTCATTAATATCAATCATCACCAAGTGCCTCCTTTAATACATTTTCAATAATTTCCTTTGCAGAATCATTTTCAATAAGTGTATTAAGTCTTTCAACAGATGCTCTGGCGAGTATATTCTCGGCATCAGCCTTATCTATGCCCCTGCTCTCAAAATAAAATAGTGTCTCATCATCTAACTCACCTATAGTCGCACCATGTGTACCTGATACATCCTCTTCTGAACAGAGTATGACAGGAACTGTCTTATTAACTACCTCATCGCCTAGCATAAGTACCGTTTCAGTCTCAGCACCCACAGAGCCGGATGAACCGGTCTTAAAATCTATGGTTCCTCTGAACACCTTAATTGCGCTTTCTTTTAAAGCACCGTTAGCTTTTATATCACAATTAGTATTCCTGCCTATATGATTGACCACGATATTAAAATCAAACTCGTTGCTGCCTTGACCAAGATAGCCAATATTGTATTTAAAATCCGATTTATCTCCAATAAGGTCAACCTTGACATCAGAATATATCTTACCCATTTTAAGCTTATCAGGAGTATTGCCCATGCCTACAAACATATGAATAAGCTCAAATTCGCCGTTTTCTTCACAGGATGTATTCACATTACTGTATATCGTATTTTCATCTACCTTGCAAAGTTCTATGAGCTTCACTCTTGCATTCTTACCGACATTTATATCGTAAAAAATTTTTATGTTTTTATCTAAGTTAAGATTAGTAATTACAGTTAATTCGCTGTCCTCTGCTGCATTTATTATTATCTTATCTTGATTATACAAGGCTTTTACATCTGTATAGCTTACTGTAACATCACCATACTTGCGTCCTGCTTCTGCATTAAAAATCTTCTCGTCAAGTATCGCCTCATCTGAATTATCCCATGAAAGCTCAGCCGAATTAACACCAAGCCAGTACCATGTCTTAGCAGGCATAGCATTGACATATTCAACATTTTTTTTATTATTTATATCAGTCATCAGCATACCTCCACCTTAACCTATGCTTCCCTTCATCTCGAGTCTGATGAGATTATTCATCTCAACCGCATACTCAAGCGGAAGTTCCTTGGATACATTATCAGCAAAACCGCTTACAATAAGCGCCCTGGCATCTTCTTCACTCATTCCCCTGCTCATCAGATAAAATACCGCATCATCACTTATGCTTCCGATTTTAGCTTCGTGACCTATCGCTGCATCCTTAGTTCTTATATCCATAGCAGGTATCGTATCAGAACGAGACTCCGAGTCAAGCATAAGAGACTCACAGGATACCGCCGACTTAGCGCCTGTCGCACTCTTCTGAACCACCACACTGCTTCGGAAGGTGCTTATACCGCCGCTCTTGCTTATGGAACGGGTATTCATATATGAGCTTGTATTCTTACCAATATGCACTACCTTTGCGCCTGTATCAAGATTTTGTCCGTTACCCGCAAATGTTACACCGGTAAATTCCATCCTTGAATTATCACCTTTTAGTACGCTCATAGGATAGAGATATCCGACATGTGAACCAAATGAGCCTGACACCCATTCTACAGCTCCGCCTTCCTCTACAAGCGCTCTCTTGGTATTGAGGTTGTACATATTCTTGGACCAGTTCTCTATGGTCGAATATCTAAGCTTCGCATTCTTCTTTATATATAATTCCACGCAACCTGCGTGCAGATTAGCCACATTATACTTAGGTGCCGAACAGCCTTCGATAAAATGAAGACTTGCTCCCTCATCAACTATTATAAGTGTATGCTCGAACTGTCCCGCACCTTTCGCATTCAGTCTGAAATACGACTGCAATGGTATGGAAACCTCGGTATTTTTCGGCACATAGACAAATGAGCCGCCCGACCATACTGCTCCGTGAAGTGCTGCGAATTTGTGATCTCTCGGAGTAACCAGTTTCATAAAATACTCCTTAACCATATCCGCATATTCACCCTTTAGAGCACTCTCCATATCAGTATATACAACTCCCTGCGCCGCAACCTCGTCCTTGACATTATGATATACAAGCTCAGAATCATACTGTGCACCTACACCGGCAAGTGACTTACGCTCTGCCTCAGGTATTCCCAGTCGTTCAAAGGTATCCTTTATATCCTGAGGAACATTGTCCCAATTATTGTGCATGGAACTCTTAGGTCTTACATAGGTTGCAATGTGATCCATATCGAGTCCTTCTATGGACGGTCCCCAGTCAGGGATTTCTTTTTCATTATATATCTTAAGGGCCTCAAGACGAAACTGCCTCATCCATTCAGGGTCTTCCTTCTCATTGGAAAGCTTCTCTATTATTGCTTCCGTAAGCCCTTCTTCCATACGGTAGTCGTCGTCCTCAACATCCTTTATATCGTATATGCTTCTGTCTATGTCATCGACTTGGGTTTTTTCTTCCATTGCATTAGCTCCTTTCGGTTGGCTTCAAGTATTGGCTTCGAGTACGTTGGATGACTTGGATAATATATAGCAGGCACGCTCTCGCTACGATTCGCTCGCAGCGGTACTAAGTGCCTTAATCCTGTAAAAACATATTAACTCGCTTAGCTCGTCATATGTTTTTCAGTCTTAATTCACAAGTACCGGCGGCTCATAGTACCTGCTTATACATTATCCAAGTACATCCAACTTACACATTTTATACATAAAATAATATAATAACTAACTATTCAAAACACTTTTTTATTTTTTTAACTTTAAAGTATATCTATATTTCCAAGCTTTCAAATCCTTTTGAATTAACTTCATCTACAAGCGAAGCATCGCCATTTTTTACAATAATTCCATTTTCCATGATATGTGTTTCGTCTACTGTGAGGGCTTCAAGGATTTTGGTGCTGTGGGTTATGATTAGCAGTGAACCCTTGCAGCGTTCCTTATATATTTTTATGCCGTTTGATACTGTACGGACGGCATCTACATCAAGTCCTGAATCTGTCTCATCAATGATTGCAAGCTCAGGCTCTAACATAAGCATCGGAAGAATTTCCGCCTTCTTCTTCTCACCGCCGGAGAAACCGACATTCAGATCACGCTCAGCATAAGCTTCGTCCATAGAAAGAAGCGCCATAGTCTCCTTTAATTTCTTCTTAAAATCCCAAAGTCTTATTCTCTGTCCTGTCTTCTGTTCCAATGCACTTCTGATAAATGCAGAAAGTGTTACTCCCGGAACCTCGAGAGGATTCTGGAAAGATAAGAATATTCCTTTCTTAGCTCTTTCATTAACAGCAAGATCAGCTAAATCCTCACCTTTGAATATTATACTTCCACCTGTAACCTCATAATTCGGATTACCTGATATGGCATATCCAAGTGTAGACTTACCGGTACCGTTCGGTCCCATAAGTACATGTGTCTCATTTTCTCCAATATTAAGATTAACGCCGTGAAGAATCTCCTTATCTCCAACATTAATATGCAAATCCTTTACAACCAATAATTCCTTCTTATCCATACTTTTACCTTTCTTTTTTTATCTGTTTATATATGATTCTTGTCAGATATCTTACAATCAAGTATCTGACACCCGCTTAAGCTTACCTTCTGTTATATCCTCTATCCACAGGAATTTATCTTATCTTTATTATCAAGAAAATCCTGTAATGTGTAGCTGTCAATATATTCATTAATCTGTGTTGCAAGTCCATGCCAGAAGGGGTATGCATTACAGAGGCTTGTCATCTCGCATTTTTTCTCATCCTTAGCTATGCAGGCAACCGGTGATAAATCTCCCTCTGTAACCCGAAGTATCTCTCCAACCTTGTATTCCTCAGGTTTCCTGTTAAGCCTATATCCGCCGTCCTTACCCATGGCGCTTTCGACAAGCTCATGCTTAGACAGTCCCGTCATTATGGATTCAAGATATTTTCGGGATATATCCTGCCTTTCCGCCATATCCTTAAGCCTGATAAATTCCCCTGTATTATGCTCAGCCATATCAATCATAACACGAAGGGCGTATCGGCCTTTTGTTGAAACTATCATTTATATTCACTTCCTGTTGTTCTACTAAAAATATGATAAACTCTATCAATTCATAGATTATAATATCAAACTCCTACTATGTCCATAGGAGTTTAAAAATAATTATGATTTGCTGGTTAAATAGATTTTTAATAGCTGATAAGAAAAGTAATTTAAGAATAATTTAATCTGTAAAATAATATAATATAAAAATATTATTTCAAGCATTTCTGATTATGTCCAAACGAACTATATTAAAAGGAACACTTATATTAACAATAGCAGGAATAGCCACGAAGCTTCTTGGCTTTTATAACCGCATCTTCCTGACGAGATTAATCGGAGTTATAGAGCTTGGCAAATATCAGCTTGTATTCCCAATATATATGTTTGTCTTCGCATTCTGTTCTCAAGGAATATCAACAACCTTAACCAAGCAGGTATCATATTATTTAGGACGTAAAAACGAAGAAAAGGCAGATTACATATTCAGAATATCAATATATATTTCCGTATCACTAAGTCTTATTCTTGCGTCAATTATATACGGAGCAAGTGATTTTATAAGCCTGACACTGCTTAAAAATACAGACTGCGGCAATCTGCTTAGGATAATCACGCTTGCCATACCGTTTGTAGCTTTAAAATCCTGTATTAACTTTTATTTTATCGGCATTGATAAGCCTATGTTTCATGGACTTTCACATTTCATAGAACAGGTTATAAGAATCGGTTCAGCATACATATTATCCTTATGTGTTATAACTGAAAAAGTAAATGCGCAGCTTGCTGTAATCGCCGTCGTAATCGGAGAAATATCAGCAACATTTATTGCAATTATCATATATTATGTAAACAAACATATCAAACTAAAAAATAAAGAAACAAATAATGAAATATTACATTCCGGGAAAAACAATCAAAAACTATCTCGACAAGAAAAGCAGAAAACTCTTAAATATTTTGCAAATGATGCTATACCGATTACTATAAACAACCTTATACTTACTTTATTTTCAACCCTTGAAGCAATAATCATGCCCGCCATGCTTTATTACTATTACAATGACAGCGATATGGCACTTGAAACCTTTGGTATTATAACAGGTATAGTTATACCATTTATACTTTTTCCTGCGACGATTACCACTTCTTTATCAACCATGCTTCTTCCAGCTGTATCTTACGCCAATGCACAGCATGACATAAGAACGATAAACAAGGCATTAAAAAACTGTATCCTGTTTTGTATACTGCTTGGACTTTGTGCCTCTGCAGGATTTCTTATTTTGGGTGAGCCTATCTGTACATTTGCTTTTAAAAGCAAAGAAGCAGGCATTCTCCTTAAAAAGCTCTGCCTGCTCTGTCCTCTTATTTATACATCGGGTAATCTCACCGCCATATTAAACGGTATAGATAAATCTTTCTTTGCGTTAATATGTAATATTATTTCAATATCTGTCAGAATATGTTTTATATTCCTGCTCGTACCGCATTATGGTCTTGATGCATACGCAATGGGAATGTTTACAAGCTATACGGTCATTAATCTGCTTATGTTTCTCGGAATACGAAATATAAGCAAAAACAATAAATAATTACAATAATGCTTTAATCCGTCTTTTGTATTCCAGAAAACTCTCTGTCAGCATAAAATCCTGACCGCGCGGTTTAGCTTCATCAATAATTATCTCATCTGTTATATGAGCAGGAGCCCCCTTCATAATACATATACGGTCGGATATAAGAATAGCCTCATCAATATCATGTGTTATGAATATCGTCGATAAATCAATATCTTCCATAACTTTAAGATACCACTCTTGAAGCGAAGTTCTGGTTATAGTATCAAGCGCAGAAAAAGGCTCATCTAAAAGCGCAACCTTATTTCCACACAGATATGTTCTTAAGAGCGCCGCCCTCTGTCTCATACCACCTGACAGCTGAGCCGGATATTTCTTCTTTGTACCGGATAAGTCGAACCGTTCAAAATACTCTGATGCTCTTTGTCTTGCTTCTTTCTTCTTCATACCTGATATAACAAGCGGAAGTGCTGCATTATCAAGGATAGTTTTATGTTCAAGCAGCATATCCTTCTGAAGCATATAGCTTATGCGTCCCGATATGCCGGTTATATCGTCAGAAAATGTGTCAGGATTCATTGAAACCTCGCTATTATAGGATTTTTTTTCGTCCACAGCTTTCTCAGTATCACATTCTTTTAATAACACCTTGCCACTATCCGGTTTCATAAGTCCTGAAAGTACATTAAAAAGTGTAGTCTTGCCAACTCCGCTGACACCTAAGAGACAAACTATCTCACCTTTGTTAAGACTTATATTTATGTCATCTAAAACAACCTTGTCACCATATGCTTTTGTAATATGTTCTGCACGCAATATTTCCTGCATTTTTTCACCTGCTTAAGGAAGATAATCATTTGTAAAGCCATAGCCTGATGGTATTTCATCTGACAGATTATTATCTGATAACCACTTATAGAAGGCATCCCATCTGCTTTGGTCTATATAACCCCATCTGTCTACATCTGCTTTGTACTGAGCAGACAACCATTCCTGACTCTTCTTTACAAGCTCCTCATCTAACTCAGGAACCTGTTCACAGAGTATCTCTGCCGCTTTATCAGGATTATCAATAGCATATTCATAACCCTTCTTCGTTGCTCTAAGAAAAGCCTTTGCAGTATCGGGATTCTCGGAAATCCAATCGCTGTTCGCTATAATTACAGGACTGTAATAATCAAATTCCGGTGTAATATCTTTAAAATAAATCATATTCGTATCAAGGCCTGCAAGCTCAGTAGCTATACCTGCCCATGCATAATAAACCCATATAGCATCAATATCCTGTTTAAGTGCCGCAACCTCATCCGTCACATATTCCGGTATAAGATTAACCTTTGAATAATCTCCGCCGTCAGCTTCCACAATATTTTCTATCATTGCCTGTTCGACCGGCAGCTCCCACGTTGCATAATTTTTGCCTTCAAGTCCCTTAGGGGTATCTATCCCATCCTCCTTTAATGATATTATACCTGAGGTATTATGCTGGATAAGCGTTGCAACAGCTATGACAGGTATATCATCCTCAGAGGTAAAAACCGGAGCCAGATAATCCTGAAAGTCAATACCGAACTGCGCATCACCTGATGCCACCATCATAGTAGCTCCATCCTCAGGCGGCTGAATTATCGTTACGTTTAAGCCCTCTTCCTCGAAATATCCCTCACTTAAAGCCACATAAAAGCCTGTGTGATTGGTGTTCGGTGTCCAGTCAAGTACAAGAGTTATATCGGTCATAGGCTTGTCGGCAGATTCATTATTATTCTTATCCTTTCCGCAGCCTGCCATTCCGAATGTCAATACAACTGCAAGTACTGATGATAAAATTTTTTTTAAAATATTATGTCTTTTCATCTTCTTCATCCTTTTTATAATAAAATTTTATAATAATTATTCAGCTGTAAGCTGATAATTAGATACAACTATAAATAAGCATTACTTTGTGTCATCTTCCCTGACATGCTTCCAAGGCATAAGCTTATACTGCAGAAGTTTTATAACCGCCATAAGTATCAGGCTTATAGCCGATACAAAGAATATAACGGCAAACATCTTGTCATAAGACATGGATTTCTTAACCCTCGTCATATAGACGCCAAGTCCTGAGAAGCCTCCCAGCCATTCGGCAATAACTGCACCTACTATAGAATAAGATGCCGCAATCTTAAGACCTGAGAAAAGTTCTCCAAGCGCACTCGGAAACTTAACATGCCAGAATATCTGCCACTTGTTTGCATTCATGGACTTCATAAGGTATATCAAATCCGTATCCACCGATTGAAATCCCTCCAGCAAGCCAACTGCAACCGGAAAATATGAAACCAAGACCACAAGCACGACCTTCGGTGCCATCCCATAGGAAAACCAAAGTATCAAAAGCGGTGCTATAGCAACCGGAGGTATGGTCTGCGTAAGAACAAGTATCGGATAAAGTCCCTGTCTTACAATCTTAAACCCATCCATAAATGCCGCACTAACAAAACCAAGTAATACTCCGAGTATCATGCCTATTACAGCCTCAGCAAGTGTGGTCTTTGCATGCTGCATAAGCAATGAAAAATCATTGATAAAGGCTTTCACGACCCTTACAGGCGACGGAAGCATATAGGAAGGTACAAGTTCTAATGAACATACAATCTGCCATATAATCAACAGAAGCATCAAAACCGCACAAGGAACTGCTATATCCGTATATTTTTTATTCTTATTATCACGATACTTTTTAACTCTTGACATAAAATCCCGCCTTTGTTTTTATCTTTATCTGCATTTTATGAAAAGCTATCGTACTATGCAGATTTCATCTTCTTGAGAATATCATTCTTATGATGCTTTGCTGTCTTTCTCTCAATGGTAAGCTTCTCACCATCCGGCTTATAAGTGATTTTTACATAACTCATAACACTCGGTGCACCTGCTTCTATGGCAATATATTGGCAGTGCTTTACTATATCCATAAGTTCCTCATAATCTCCTTCCATAGCAGTCTCACAGGGACCTACATAGTAATTAACACCGGTACTCTTGATATAATCAATCACCGCATCCACAACTCTTACTATCTCTTCATCTCCCTGTACTGCAGGGAGCACCTGAATTGCTACATTTGCATTCATATTTTTCCTCCTTAACAAACCAAGAGACCAAATAACAAAAAACAGGTCCGTCAACATGCAGGCAATTTGCTAAAACAAATACTTCATTTCTGATTTCACGCAAATTGTACAAATTGTTTCCGTAACCTATTTCTGATATCCGGTCTCTTAATACATAATAAAACAAGATATATTAAAAATATATAATTACCATCTGAAATACTCCCTACGCCGGCATTATCCGGATCAGGTTACGGGTTTCCCCTAAGGATTGACGTTCTAAACAGACCGCCTCTCAGCCTAATATATTAAGCACTCCTGTTCGCTGATGATTATACTCATATTATATTAAATTGTCAAGAACAGCATTTATTCTTTATACGGTTTATATTCGTTACTGTTCCTGTCTTTTCCCGTCCAGTCATATGGAGTTACCTGGTATACATAATAATTAAGCCAGTTTGTATATAAGGTATTCGCATGACATCTCCATGACTTTACAGGCTTATTGTCAGGGTTGTTGTCCTTATAGTAATTAACCGGTATATCAGGATTTATACCCTTCGCCACATCGCGCTTATATTCTTTATCAAGCGTTAATGTATCGTACTCCGGATGTCCTGTCACAAATATATTTTTACCGTTCTCACCGATAATAAGATATGGACCTGTTATATCGGATTCAGCGACAATCTCAAGCAAAGGATTGTCAATTACTGCCTGCTTATCAATTCCGGTATATCTTGACTGAGGAACCATAAATGTATCATCAAAACCTCGTACAAGCTCAGTTTTTTTATGAATCGGATAATGCTCATATACTCCCGAGAGTTTCTTATCAAGCTTTATCTTTTTTACTCCATATCTATAATAAAGCCCTGCCTGTGCTCCCCAGCATATATGTAATGTCGAAGTAACATTTTCTTTTGACCAGTCCATTATCTCGGTAAGCTCATTCCAATAATCAACTTCTTCAAACTCCATAAGTTCAACAGGCGCTCCCGTTATAATAAGACCATCCCACTTTCTACCCTTAACTGAAGCAAAATCAGTATAGAATTTGGCAAGATGTGATTCCGACACATTCTTAGATTCATAAGATACAGTTCTTATGAACGATATATTGACTTGAAGCGGTGTATTGGAGAGACTTCTTAAGAGACACAGTTCGGTATCCTCCTTAAGCGGCATCAGATTAAGTATCAGTACATCAAGAGGACGTATATCCTGTGTGGTCGCACGATGCTCATCCATTACAAATATGTTCTCATCTTCAAGTATCTTCTTTACAGGTAAATCATTAAATACTCTAATTGGCATAGCTAAAAACCTTCCGTCATTATTTTTATTAAATATAGCACTTTTAAGCTATAACTTCAAGAAATCCTCTTCTGAAATAATTGGTATTCCCAAATCCTTCGCTTTCTTATTCTTTGAAGAGTTTGAAGTTACATCATTATTGATAAGATAGCTTGTTTTAGATGATACGCTTCCTGCAACCTTACCGCCTCTGTCCTCAATCAGCTTTTTAAGTTCATCCCTGTTGGCAAAATTTACGAGTGAACCGGTTATCACAAAGGTCTTCCCATCTAAATCCTGCTCCTTATCATTTACTTCATCTATGAGATTAACCTCATCAAGTATCGCTCTTAATACACGTACATTTTCTGTATCAGCAAAGTAAGTCACAATTCCTTCTGCAATTACTCCGCCTATTCCCTCTATCTCGGAGAATTCCTCTTCAGTAGCATTTATTATCTTCTCAATATCATTTTTAAAGAATTTGCATATCAGCTTTGCTGTAGCATTTCCTACATTTATAATTCCGATTCCATATAACACTCTGGATAAATCAGTATTTCTTGAGGTGTTGATCGACTCAATCATATTGTCATATGATTTTTTGCCAAATCCTTCCATATTGACTATATCTTCCTCATATCTGTCGATATGATATATATCATAAAGTTCAACTAAAAAACCTTTGTCAAGGAATTTCTGCAATGTAGCCTCCGACATACCATCAATATTCATTGCATTTCTTGATACAAAATGTGTGAAAAGCTTTATCGATTTTGCCGGACAATCAGGATTAGGGCAATACAGGGTTTCAACTCCGTTTTCATCCTTTAATACTGTCTTACCGCAACACGCAGGACATACATCAGGAATATGAAGATTACCGCTTTTGGTAATATTCTCACTTATCTGCGGAATTATCATATTCGCCTTATATACCTTTATTGAATCGCCGATTCCAAGAGCAAGCTGCCTTACAATACTTACATTGTGTATGCTGGCACGACTTACGGAAGTTCCTTCAAGCTCTACAGCATCAAATACCGCTATCGGATTTATAAGTCCTGTCCTCGAAGGACTCCATTCCACACTTCTAAGATTAGTTTCCGCTTCCTCATCAGCCCATTTAAACGCTATGGAATCTCTCGGAAACTTCGCTGTTCTTCCAAGCGACTTGCCATAAGCTATATCATCAAAGGAAAGCACAAGTCCATCCGACGGAAAATCATTCATGTTGATTTTATCCGCAAATTCCTTAACCACATCATGTATATTATCAGGTGTAACATCCTTATGCTCAACCACGGAGAAACCTAGTTCTGATAGAAAATCAAAACGGGAATTAACTGTTCTGTCGATATTATCATCTCCTGAATCAAGCATGGAAAAAGCAAAGAAATGAACATTTCTTTTAGCTGTTATCTCGTTATTTAGCTGTCTTACCGTCCCGCTGCACAGATTTCTCGGATTTTTATACTTAGCCTCCACATCCTCTATGGTCTGATTAATCTTCTCAAAATCGGTATATTTTATTATCGCCTCACCTCTTATGGTAAGCGGATTTTTATAGGTTATCTTCTTTGGAACATTGGCAAACACTTTCGCATTGTTGGTTATAACCTCACCAATCTCACCATTACCTCTGGTAACTGCCTTGACAAGCTCTCCACCCTCATATGTTAGAACTACTGTAAGCCCGTCTAATTTCCATGACATAACACCCTTCTTACCGTTAAGCCATGCTGCTAATGAATCCACACTCTTTGTCTTATCAAGTGAAAGCATTGGCTCAGGATGTCTTTCCTTGGGAAGTTCACTTAATACTTCATATCCAACTTTTGATGTTGGACTTCCCGACAATACAAGTCCGGTCTCCCGCTCTAAATTAACTAATTCATCATATAATTTATCATACTCAAAATTACTCATTATCTCGGTATCTTCCTGATAATAAGCCCTTGATGCATCATTCAATATCTTAACTAATTCTTTAATTCTTTCGGTCTTGTCCATGCGAAACCTCCCAAATAAAAATAAAATCACAGATTTTATAATCAATATCACAATTGACCAATTATAATTACTTTTAAAAACCGCATTTTTCTCTCAAAATCCGTTCTTCTTCGGTGGTAAGTCTTCTATACTCACCTGATTTAAGATTCCCAAGTTTCACATTCATAATTCTAACACGTTTAAGATACGATACTCTGAATCCGAAATAATCACACATTCTTCTTATCTGGCGATTAAGCCCCTGTGTAAGTATGATGCGGAAAGTTCTTGTGTTTACCCTCTCGACTTTACATTTCTTGGTTATGGTATCAAGTATGGGAACTCCATCAGACATGCCTTTTATAAATTCATCTGTTACGGTGCCATTAATCCTTACAATATATTCCTTCTCATGATTATTCTTGGATTTCTGAATAGCGTTTGCAAGTTCACCGTCATTCGTAAGAAGTAAAAGCCCTTGTGAATTCTTATCAAGTCTACCGACATAGTTAACCTTCACAGGAAATTCCGTATAATTAAATATGCTGTCCTTATCCGCTTCTTTTGAAGTACATACATATCCATTTGGTTTATTATAAGCATAAATAACTGTATTCTTATCAAATTTGACCGGTCTTCCATCACAGCACACCTTAACCCCCGGCATAACCTTAGTTCCAAGATTAGCTATTTCTCCATCGACAGTTACCTTTCCTTCTTCTATAAGTTTATCTGCCTGACGTCTTGAACATACACCCGCTTCACTTAGATATTTATTTAATCGTATTCCTTCATTCATAATATTTTCCATATATTAATACGCATCAGTATTGGTGCTGATTTTATTCATAAAATCAGCAAAAGTTGTGTCCTCGGCCAGACATTGGTTGATATTCTCCTGAACCGATTTATAAAGCGCCTGAACATCGGGACTTCCTGTCTGGAGATTTATATAATCAATTGTCTCCTGAGACAAGACACCATTATTAATCTTGTATCCGCTACCCGTATCAACGACATAAAATCTCTGTATGTCAAGAGGTTTGCTGTTTACCCCTGTTATGTTCAGATTACTGGTTGTAAATACAAGGATTTCATTCTCCTTAAGTCCCGGAATCGTATAACAGGTTATATTGCTGTATTCACTTATAACCTGTGACTTTGTCTCATAAAGTACCATATCTCCAAAAGCATCAGGTTCGGTAACAATATCTTTAAGTTTATCCTTATCTCCTTTAACCAATGCATCATAATAATCTGCCATAAGCGCATTGATATCTATAATTGCATTTGTTTCATATGAATATATTGTTTTAAAGCTTTCATCAACCACCGGTTCATCATCCGTCGCCATCTCTGTAACTGTTGTGGTATTTTCTTCTTTTTTATTAAATAACTTATTAATTATATTATCTAACAAATCTGTCTTAAAATATATAAATGCGCAAACACCTGCACCGAAAAGCAATATCCAAAATATTATCCAGAATATTATTTTCCCTTTTCTTTTCTTGATTTTCCCACTATAATCATCCGAATCTTCAACATCATCATCCAACTCATCTTCAGCTTCATCATCAGACTCTTCTTCAGCTTCATCTTCGGAATCATCTTCGGTTTCATCATCAGAATCTTCATCCGGTTCATCTTCAGAATCATCTAGAGCTTCATCCTCAGGCTCTTCTTCAGCTTCATCTTCAGTTTCATCCTCAGAATCATCTTCTGAATCATCTTCTGAATCATTCATTGATTCATTTTGTTCATATTCTATTTCATTTATAAAATCGACTTCTGAGATATCTTTATCATCTGTTATATTATCAGAGTCAGAAATTCCGTTATCATCAGATTCCTCAATATTCTCAGGTTCGTCCACATCATTTTCGGAATCAAACAAATCAAATTCATCATTTTCTTCTGTAAACAAATCAAAATTTATCTTATCAATATATGTTTTTTTCTTTTTAAACATTTTATCCTCCGTGATTAAACGCAATACGCCGTGCTTAATATCGAAGCATACACATGCATTATATTGTATTAAAATGCGCCAGATAGGAATCGAACCTACGCACACAGCTCCGGAGGCCATTGCTCTATCCACTGAGCTACTGGCGCATATATTCATTATTATTTAATTGATTTTTTATCAGACTCAAGCTGTTTTTTTAGCTCATCAAGACCGTCAAATTTAATCTCAGGTCTGATAAATATTATAAATTCAACCTTTATATATCTGCCATATAATTCTTCTGAATAATCAAAAATATGTGTTTCAACTATTGAGCCTTCATTATCAGCCAAATTATCATTAACAGTCGGATTATTACCTACATTAGTTATGGCCTTATATACCTTATCATCACTTTCAATATAAACTTTTGTCTCATAAGCCCCTGACAGTGGAAGTTTCTTTCTTATATCAGGAATCAGATTAGCTGTTGGAAAACCTATAGTTCTGCCAAGTTGTTTTCCATAGGATACCTCTCCTGATATAGAATATGGTCTTCCCATATATTCACCGACTTTATCGACAGCACCCTCATCAAGAAATTTTTTAATCGCTGATGAACTTACTATATCACCATCAATCATTAGTTTGTCAAACACAATAACCTTATAACCGTATATATCTGCGAATTCTTTTAATGTACTTACGTCTCCAACACGTCTGTGTCCGAACCGGAAATCAGTACCGACTACTACATATTTTACGCCCAATCTGTCAACTAATATATTCTTTATGAATTCCTCAGGAGATAATTCGGAAATCCTCTTATCGAAAGGACATTCACATACATAGTCCACACCACATTTATCGAATATCTCATATCTTTCATAATCAAGATTAATAACTTTTTCATCGGGCATATTTATGGTAAATACCACACTTTTTATACTATTTGCCAACTCCACTATTCTGTTAATAAGAAGCATATGTCCCTTATGTATACCCTCAAATTTGCCGAGAGCAACCGCTGTATTATCAAGTTGTGTCTTATCATATGCTATGATTTCCAAGATTTATTACCTCAATTTCTACAAGAGCATCTTATACGGCTTAAGAATATCATCATCAGCCATGTATTTATATAGTGCTATAAGTTTGTTATCCTCATAAATTCTAAACAGTTCTCCATCACAAGCTGTAATGTCTTCACCTTCCACAAAGCTATATAACGTAAGCTTATTACCATTTATAAGCAGCTTTGAAGAGGTTCTTTTTATATTAAGTCTTCTGTAATCCTCAAGCAAAACATCCATAGGGATTATGCACTCAGAAAGTCTGTCCTCATCTCTTAAGCTTTCAATATCACTTAATTTATATGCACAATCAACCGTCATACCATGAAGTTCATTTCGTAGAAGGCCCGACATAACCGCACCACATCCAAGCTTACCTCCGATGTCACGACAGAGACTTCTTATATATGTTCCTTTGGAACATTTCACGGTAAAATGCACATATGGTTTTTCAACTGATATATCCTTTATGGATATAATTTCAACCGGTCGTTTGTCCCGCTTTATCTCTATGCCTTCTCTCGCATATTCATAAAGCTTCTTTCCATCCTTTTTTATAGCCGAATACATTGGAGGAAGCTGCTCATATGAGCCTACAAAGCTTTCTACGACAGATTTGATATATTCGTCCGACAAGTCCTTCCATATATCACTTTCTCCAAGTATCTCTCCTGTTATATCCTCGGTATCCGTACTCAAGCCGAGCTTCATGGTTGCTGTATATTCTTTACTGCTTGAGATAAGTATATCAACTAATTTAGTCGCCTTGCCAAGACATACGATAAGCACACCACAAGCCATAGGATCAAGCGTTCCGGTATGGCCTATCTTTTTCTGTTTTAGTATACCACGGAGCTTAGCCACAACATCAAAAGATGTATATCCGCTTTCCTTATAGACATTAATTATTCCATCAATCAATTATATGACCTCATAATCTTCTGAAAAAATTTTATTCTGCCCGATAAATATCGTCTTTATTTATAAACCTTGTTTATCTATCATTTCGAGAATACGGGTAAGATTATCTTCAAAAGCTCCTTCTGCATCAAATCCGGCAGCTCTTATATGTCCGCCTCCGCCAAATGCAACAGCTATTGCACTTACATCTATCTTTCTTACCGACCTTAAACTGTATTTAAAAAGATTCTCACCCTTTTGATATGCAAGGATTGCAACCTCAACGCCATCAGTAACTCTTAATTTGTCTATGATTCCATCAGTATCATCCTTGCTTGTATTATATTCGTCAAATATTTCCCTTGTAATACATGCAGCAATAACCCTGTCATCCAGATAACGTTTTGCATCAAGCAAAACCCTGCCGGTTAGTCTGTTCTGATTATATGTAACCTTATAAAAGGTTTCATCTATGACATACTGACTCCTTGCTCCCTTGGCAATAAGCTTTCCTGCGATAGTCATAGTAGCTTCACTTGTAGCCTGATATTTAAAAACACCTGTATCATGAACTATCCCAAGATAGAGAGCCTCCGCGCATTCCTTGGATATACTGTCATAATCAAGGAATGAAAATAACACCTCGCAACAGGACGAAGAATCCGGCTCGCATACAAAATAATCTCCAAAACCTTCATTGCTCCTATGGTGATCAAAGCATATCGTATATCGTGCAGACTTATATATACTGCCAAATTCACCATGTCTGTCGGTGTCCCCACAGTCAAGTGAAATGCCCAAATCATAGATTTTGCCGTCAGGTATACTTACAACCTCTGATGCACCTTTTAAGAATCTGAACTTCTCAACAATCGGTTGAATATACACGATAACCTGTTTATCTGCGTAGTTATCTCTTATATAATTGTATAAACCAAGGCAGGAGCCTACGCAGTCACCGTCAGGATTCATATGTCCAAATAATGCTATACTGTCTGATTCTTCAATTTTCTCAATTAATTTATTCATATATATTCCCATCTGTATCTGATTAAAACAATCATTCACTATCATCAGTATCTGTCATTTCCAAGCCTTCCTGTCCCATAACCTCATCTATCTTTTTGGACATATTTATACCGTATTCGATAGAATTATCAAGTACAAAGGTTATCTCAGGAGTATTTCTAAGATTTATGGATCTTGCAAGCTCATGTCTGATAAATCCGTTTGCACTCTCTAATCCGGCAAGTGTTTCTTTAGCTTTGTCTTCATCTCCAAGTACGCTTATAAATGCCTTACAAAATTTTAAATCCGGAGTAACATTAACACTTGTAACCGATGTCATAGGAGCAATACGCGGGTCTTTTATCTCGCGGCTTATTATACGGCTCAGTTCTCTTTGGACTTCGCCATTAATTCTCTGATTTTTATGACTTGTCTTTTTCATATTATTAACGTGGCACCTCTTCCATAATATAAGCTTCTATCTGATCCTCAACCTTAATATCGTTAAAGTCCTCAAGCACTATACCACATTCAAAGCCTGATTTAACCTCCTTTACATCATCCTTAAATCTCTTAAGTGATGCAAGTGGTCCCTCAAATATCTGCTCACCCTCGCGGCTGACTCTGACTGTACAATTCCTCTGAATTATACCATCAAGCACATAAGAACCTGCTATAGTACCAACACCCGAAGCCTTGTAGGTCTGTCTTACTTCGGCATGACCGATAATCTTTTCTTCGTAAATAGGATCAAGCATACCCTTCATGGCTGATTCTATATCTTCTATCGCATTGTATATTACTCTGTAAAGTCTTATATCAACCTTTTCTCTGTCTGCAACATCCTTAGCCTGATTGTCAGGTCTTATATTAAAACCAATAATTATTGCATTTGAAGCAGATGCAAGTATAACGTCAGATTCATTTATGGCACCAACACCTGAGTGAATACATTTTACAGCAACCTCATCATTAGAAAGCTTAAGCAGGCTTGACTTTACAGCTTCTACCGAACCCTGAACATCCGCTTTTATGATAAGATTAAGATCCTTGACATTGCCCTCCTGAATCCTGTTGTACAAATCATCAAGAGACATCTTTGACTTGGTATCTGCGATAAGCTTTTCCTTGCCTCTGTTGATAAAAGCATCTGAAATCTGTCTTGCTTCCTTCTCGTTATTTGTTGTCATAAATATCTCGCCTGATTCAGGTACGCCGTTAAGTCCAAGTATCTCGACAGGAGTTGAAGGGAGCGCTTCCTTGACATTTCTATGCTTGTCATCAAACATAGCTCTTACCTTTCCATGTACTGCGCCAACAGCCACATAATCGCCTACTTTAAGAGTTCCCTTCTGAACAAGTACGGTAGCTACGGAGCCACGTCCCTTATCAAGCTGTGCCTCAATAACTATACCTCTGGCTTTTCTATTCTTATTAGCTTTTAACTCAAGTATCTCTGAAGTTAATATAATCATCTCAAGAAGGTTATCTATACCTTCCTTAGTATGCGCAGATACAGGACAGAATATTGTTGAACCGCCCCAATCTTCAGGAACAAGCTCATATTCCATAAGCTCCTGCTTAACTCTGTCTATATTCGCACTTTCCTTATCTATCTTATTAATCGCAACTATTATCTCAATTCCTGCAGCCTTGGCATGGTTGATAGCCTCAACTGTCTGTGGCATAACACCATCATCTGCAGCTACTACGAGGATTGCAATATCCGTAGACTGAGCACCTCTCATACGCATAGCGGTAAATGCTTCGTGTCCCGGTGTATCAAGGAAGGTTATTCTCTGGCCGTTAATCTTGACAACAGATGCACCGATATGCTGGGTTATACCACCTGCTTCCTCTGCTGTTACATCCGAATGTCTGATAGCATCAAGAAGTGAAGTTTTACCATGGTCAACGTGTCCCATGACACATACGACAGGCGGTCTCGGTGTCATAAGAGATTCATCCTCTTCTTCTTCCTTAAGAAGCTCCTCAATAACGTCAACCTGTTCTTCTTCCTCTGCTATGTAGTTGTACTCCAAAGCAATATCAGCAGCCTCATCAAATGCAAGGTCAGAATTGACATTATAAAGCTTTCCTGACATAAATAACTTCTTAATAAGCTGTGCTACAGGTACCTTTATTTTGCCCGCAAGTTCACTGACAGTAAGCACTTCCGGAAGTTTAATCGATTTAATCACAGGCTCTACCGGCTTTGGCGCCTCTTTCTTTGGAGGCTCAGGCTTTCTGACATCCTTCTTCCTTCCATCTCGTTTCATAGGTCTTTCCATGGAGCCTTCTCTATCTCTGTCGCGGTTTCTGTCTCTGTCTCTTTCCTTTTCCTTGTCACGCTCTCTGCTCTTATTTCTTGATTCTTTCCTTATAGCGTCATCCTGTATATTCTCAGTAGGAGCAGAATCTCTTCTTCCGCCACCATCTCTTCTTTGCATACCATCTCTTCTTTGCATGCCTCTACCGGAAGAATCTCTCTTATCACCATCATTCCTTGAGAATCTTTTCTCGGAATTACCTCTGTCTGAATTTCTGTCAGTATTTCTTTCTGTGTTTCTTTCTGCGTTTCTTTCCGGGTTTCTTTCCGTACTTCTTTCAGCATTATTTCTTCTGAAACCTTCATTTCTATCGCTGACTCTTGGAACATCTTTTCTCGGTGTATCTCTTCTGACAACTTCCTTCTTTACTTCTTTTTTTACTGTCTCTTTATTAACGACATCTCTCTTTTCATCAGAACTTTTTATAATTTCTCTCTTAACAGGCTCTTTTCTGATCGGGTCTTTCTTAACAGGTCTGACAGCTTCCTTTTTAACCTCTTTGACCTCCTTAGGCTTTTCAACCTTAGCAGGAGCCGGTTTCTTAATATACAGACCTCTTATATATTCTATCAGATCTTCACTTACATTACTCTGAGGTCTTAAACCTTCTTTTTTCTTGTTAAGTTTAACAAGAAGCTCACTACTTGTAATCTGTTTATCTAATTCGCTCGATAACTGCTTTGCTAATTCGTGTACTCTCATAGATTACACCTCCATATCCTTACTACTTTCAATTTCTGAGATTATCTTCTTGGCGATACCCTCGTCAGTAACTGTTACAACCACTCTGTCTTCCTTTCCGATAGAGCCTCCAAGTGCACCGCTATCGCCAAATATATAATATGGCACCTTATAATACACACTCTTGTTTATGAATTTCTTCTTTGTATTATCCGATGCATCATCAGCTATTATAACAAGGCAGGCACTTCCTTCCTGTAAAGCCTTCTCTGTCAGAAAGCCTCCGCTTACTACCTTACCCGCTTTTGCTGATATTGATAACATGGATAATGCTTTATTTTTCGTCAATCAAATCAACTCCTCGAAGCGTCTCGTATATTTTATCAGGAATCTCACAATTTAATGCTCTTTCAATTCCTTTTGATTTAAAAGCCTTGTCAAGACAGGATTTAGAGGGACATATATATGCACCTCTGCCGTTCATTCTTCCGGTCTTATCAAAGCAAATCTCATTTTCAGGAGTTCTGATTATCCTGATTAATTCACTCTTAGGCTTTGATTCCCTACAGCCTATACATTGTCTTAATGGTATCTTTTTAGCCATTAAACCTACTCCTCATCCTCGTAAGAATCCTCATCATAGGTTTCTTCATCATCATACTCGTCCTCATATTCCTCATCATCATATTCATCATCAAAATCAAGTTCAAAGTCATCATCAGAATTTTTAGCCTGTGACTCACTCTTTATATCAATCTTATAACCTGTAAGTCTTGCAGCAAGTCTCGCATTCTGTCCTTCCTTACCAATAGCAAGAGAAAGCTGATAATCAGGTACTATTACCTCTGCGCTCTTCTCCTCTGTATCAACACTTACCGATACAACCTTTGAAGGACTTAATGCATTCTCAATAAATACGGCAGGGTCCTCGCTCCAATTAATTATATCTATCTTTTCTCCCTTTAAATCATCAACTATATTATTAACTCTTGTTCCGTTTAAGCCGACACATGCACCTACAGGATCAACATTAGGATTATTTGACCATACGGCTATCTTGGATCTTGAGCCGGGCTCTCTGGAAATGCTCTTAATCTCTACAGTTCCGTCGGCGACCTCAGTTACTTCCTTCTCAAATAACCTTCTTACCAAATCTTTATGTGTTCTTGAAACAAGTATCTTAAATCCGCCCTTCTGATTTTTCTTTACCTCGACCACATAAAGCTTAATCCTATCGCCTCTGTTATATCTTTCACCTCTTACCTGTTCGTTCTCAGTAAGAAGTGCATCTGTTCTGTCATCAAGACTAACACTTATATTATTGCCAACATATCTTTGAACAACACCTGTTATAATATCCTTTTCCTTGCAGGCAAAATGTTCATATATTGCATCACGCTCACCTTCCTTTATAGCCTGAACAATTATGCTTCTTGCCTTCTGTGCAGCAATACGTCCAAATTCCTTAGTCTTAACCTCAAAACTTAATTCATCTCCTACAGCTGCGTCATCTTTCATAGCTTTTGCCTGTACAAGTGATATCTGATTTGTATCATTTTCTACTTCTTCGACTACAGTCTTCTTCTGGAATACAGATATATCTCCTGTCTCTCTGTCCATAGATACATCTATAACTGCGTCCTTACCAAAATCCTTCTCACAGGCAGAGATAAGTGAAGTCTCGATTTTCTCCATAATCTTATCCTTGCTAATACCTTTTTCCTTCTCTAATTGATTTAATGCGTCAATTATCTCTGACATTTTTTTATCCTCCTAATAATTTGTTATACCGTCTTATACACCGGCGTATTTATTCAAAAGCTAATCTTATCATTGAAATGTCTTTTCGTTTGATATTTATAAGCTCGTCATTATATGTTACGCTTATATCTTCATCATTGAAGTCTTCTAAAACTCCCGTAAGTTCCTTAACACCATCAATTTTAGTAAAAAGCTTAATATCTACTTTCTTTCCAATACTTCGTTTGAAATCCTTGTCTTTTTTTAGAGGTCTTGTAAGTCCGGGAGAACTAACCTCTAATATATAGGCATTTTCTATCCTGTCCTCCTCATCCAACTTCGCTTCTAATGCCCTGCTTATAAGTACGCAGTCATCTATGTTGATTCCACCTTCTTTGTCGGCGTAAACACGAAGATAATAATCTGCGCCTTCCTTGACGTATTCCACATCTACAAGCTCAAAGGAATTCTCCTCAATAATAGGTGTCACAAGCTCAGTGCAATAATCTTCAATCTCACTTTTCTTCATTTCATACCACCTTTGTCATAAACAAAGAGTGGGTTAAAAAACCCACTCTTAAGTCATAAGTATCTGTGTCTATTGGTATTATAGCACTTTACCAAATAAATGCAAGTATTTTTCAATTCTTTTTACGATTAATTACCATATTCAGTGATTTTATTTATATAATCATTTTCTATATAATTATTCAGATTTTCTATCTCTTTATCAGCCTTTTCTTCCTCCAACCATGCATATCTGAATAATGAAAAACCGTCATAACCTATATCATAGGAGCTTTTACACTGAGTACTGAGATTGTCATCCGACTTGCACCAGCCCAAGTCATTCTCTGATTCTTCACCTGCTTTATATAATGCAAGGCCTGCATAAATCGGTTTATCAAGCAAATTAATATCCATCCATTCCCGACATCTTTCTGAGAATAATTTAACCACCTCTCCATCATCAGCAATAAAGTTATCTGTCCAATATAACTGCGGCATAATATAATCCACATACCCTTCTTCCGAAAGCCATCTGTCTATATCAGCACCGTCATTTCTTGCATTTTCCATATTACCGGCAGGACTTATACCGAATTCACATTCCGGATTTTTTTCCTTTATCAATGCATAGACACGCAAAATCATATTATTGATATTTTCTTTTTTTTCATCGACAGACAATCCGTAAGCCATACCACTTACATAAAAATAATCATCAAAATGTATACCATCTATATCATAGTTATCCAAAAGCTCTGATATACCATTTTCAATCAGGTCTATACTTTCTTTTTTCGAAGGGTCAAGAACAAGGCACAGTTCACCATCTATATTATAATATTCTATTATAAAATCTTTATATTTATCATAATATTCCGTTTCTTTAAATGAATTTGTCGTAGTTTCATTTCTTGAAACTCTATACGGATTAATCCATGCCTCAAAACTCAAACTTCTTTTATGTGCCTCCTCTATCGCTATATTCAACGCATCATAACCTATATCACTTCTGTCATCTGATATATAAACGGAATACGGATAATACTCTGACGGATAAACGGCATCACACATAGGTCTTACATGAAATATAACCGTATTCATATTATCCGAAACAATATTATCATACATTTTACCTATTTCTCTTCGGTATGAATACTCGTCCAGACCGCAAAGATATACTTCTATATCCAGATAAGAAATCCAACATGCACGCTTATCATTTGCATTTATTATATATGCTGTACTATGCTGATTATTATTTTCATCCGAATTATAATCTTCTGATTTTATATTTTCAGTTATATCCTCGTCAATATTATCATTAATTCCCAGTCCGTTTCTGATATCCTCTCTAACGTCTGTATATAATTGGTTAAAGAACGCCTTAATCTTAGCCGGTTCCAAATTATAA
Source organism: Lachnospiraceae bacterium (assembly GCA_017449765.1). Taxonomy (GTDB): domain Bacteria; phylum Bacillota; class Clostridia; order Lachnospirales; family Lachnospiraceae; genus Coprococcus_C. The sequence continues at coordinate 25,891 of JAFTFE010000042.1, forward strand.
TTTAACACGCCATCAGCCAATAATAAGCCAATAATAAGAAAAATTATTAATAAAATCATTTTAAATCTATGTTTCATATCTATGCATTATTTTAAATCTGTTTATTTTATTATATTAATTAGCCATAAATCCAAGACCATATATATCATTTTTCCCAAAAAAGAAAGGCAGTATCCGTAAGGTGTGATTATACCTTATGAATACTGCCCTTATTTCTTCAATTTTAATATTTAATTCTAAAGCTTATATATTTTACTTTCCACCATACCATGCTACGCCTTCGTCCCTCCAGCCTAAGCTTACAAGGTTGTCTCTCTCAGATGCACTTGTAGTATAGTGGTGTGAACCAGCCGCCTTCGCATTCGGATTATAGAGGCGGTATAATGCCTGTCCATCACTTCCCGTAGAATACCAGCCGATTCCTTCATATTTCCATCCCACATTTTCAAGGTTGTCTCTCTCAAATGCACTTGTTGTATAGTGATGATCGCCGGCATTTGGATTATATAATCGGTAAACCGGTATATCAGATAACGCCGGCGCTTTCCATGCTATACCTTCATATTTCCATCCCACATTACTAAGTTTATCCCTTTCTTTGGTACTAGATGTATAAAAATGCTCCCCAGAATTAGGATTATAGAGACGATACATATCCACATAAGAATTACTATTAGATGTATTTGATTTTTTTACATCTTTTGCCTGTTCCGGAACTGTAACATCAAATTGATAATATCCTTGTTCATGAGAATATATCTGAATATAATATGTTCCCGGTTCTACATTTTTTGTTATATTTATTTCCACAGGCTCAGAACCATACTCACCATATTTATATTCAATCTCATTTCCATCAGAATCATATAAGCCAATGTTATACGCTCTATCGTTATTTAATTTATATCCTTCAAAATCAACTTTTAAATCCCCAGACGCTCCCACATTAAACTTATATGAATCATAATAATCGCCATATGTCATTACTCCATATTGTGTTGTTCCTGGTGTGATTTTTTGTGCATTTTTTAAATTATCATTATTCTCTATTTCATTACTTAACGGATATTCAAGATCTGCAGTAAAAGAAATACTATCACTTACAACATTATACCTAGAATTACCTAAATCATTCATGCCATCATAAGCATTCGTAAAAATGAGATAATAAACTCCCTTTTTTAAATATATTGATTCATCAAAAGACTCAAAACCCATACTTGGTTTTATAGTGTAACGGCTCTTTAGTAAAATATTTCCTTCATCATCATATATTTCACTACTAACCCAATCATCACTTTCACAGTCCACATAAGCTTTTCCTTTATATGAAATTATAGCATCCTTTCCAATAGTAATTTTATATACCTTTCGCTGAACTACTGATTTATCAAATTCATGATTAATTTTTGTATTATATTTTAATGTTACTGCCTCATCCATATATGTGGTTCCAACAATGTCATTATTTACTGTATCAATTGTTGTATCATCTGATATTTCAAATGAATCAACATCTTCTAAAACATCAAACTTTTCTGATTTATCTTCAGTGACCTGTTCAGTCTCCTGCACATCTGTCTCAATTTCAGTTATCTCTTCAGCATTAGATATTGTCACACCCGCATTACCTGATAATAAGACAGCTCCACATAAAGCTGCCGCTAAAAATCTTTTGAATTTCTTTAGTCTCATTATTCTTATCTCCTTATTTATAATTTGCTCTTATTTTATAAGTCTGAGCTTAGATTACATTATATTCGTTTTAACGAAAACATTCAAGAAAAAAAGATATATTAAAGATAGAAAAATACCGTCCCTTCCATCAGATAGTGTACTGTTGACAGAGACGGTATATCTTTGTTCATTTTTTCATATCATTTTTTACTTTCCGCCATACCAAGCTACGCCTTCGTCTCTCCAGCCTAAGCTTACAAGGTTGTCTCTCTCAGATGCACTTGTAGTGTAATGATGTGAACCTGCTGCCTTCGCATTCGGATTATAGAGGCGGTATAATGCCTGTCCATCACTTTCCGTAGAATACCAGCCGATTCCTTCATATTTCCAGCCCACATTTTCAAGGTTGTCTCTCTCTGAAGCACTTGTTGTATAGTGATGATCGCCGGCATTTGGATTATATAATCGGTAAACCGGTATATCAGATAACGCCGGCGCATTCCATGCTATACCTTCATATCTCCATCCGGCTTTTCTAAGATTATTTAATTCAGTTACATTGGACGTATAGAAATGCTCTCCCGAATTTGGATTATATAATCGATACATCGGAAGATAATCTGAATTATTATTCTGAACATCATTAACATTATATGATTCAAATCCAAGCTTATCAAGTCCTAAGCCAATAATATCATTAGTAAACTCATCCCATTCTTCAAACGCCTTAATTACAGCATTGTTTACCTTTCCATAATCAAGTTCAATCTCATTTATTCCATTCCCGTCAACATCTTCTTCGACCTCATCAAACTGTATCATATCGTATTTATGATAACTATGTGTATCAAAATCAGTATTTCCCAATACAAAACCATTATCATCCCAATCGGAATTATGTCCATATATGGCAATTACAGCTTCATCGTTACTAATGTTATAAGCTAAAGTTATAAAATAATATACATTATTATCTACTTTTACATCAGCTGCATAAAATATTGAATCAATATATTCGAAGTATTCCAATGCAACTTCTATATCTGTATTACTGTCTTGCTTGGCGATAGCATATAATCCCAAATCAGAATCACTATTTATATTGCCATTTTCTTTTATGTAATTTATAAGTTTATTCAGATTATCTAAAGTTAGAATACTGACACTGCCATTAAAATCTTCAGCATCAGCATTAATGAATGGTATCCCGCTTCCTGTTATCAATAATATACCACACAAAATTGCAATTAATGTTTTCTTTAATTTCATTTTTGTTTTCCCCTTTCATAATACATTAATAAATCTGCAAAATAGAAATTTTCCTTAATTATATATAAATAATAGTATTAAATCAATAATAAAAGTCTGATTCTTTTAGATAAAATCATTATTTAAAAATAATTAATCCAAGACCGTCTAACAGTATTTTAATTCCGATAATAATCAGTATTACGCCACCTATACGTTCGGCATTAGCCTTATATTTAAGTCCGAATATACTTCCTATCTTAATTCCCACTGCTGAGCAGATAAAGGTTGTAAGTCCAATCACAAAATCCGCAATAGCGATATTTGTTCCAAGAAACGCAAAGGATACTCCTACTGCAAAAGCATCTATACTGGTTGCTACCGCAAGCATAAGCATGGTCTTAACACCCATATCAGAATCAGATGCATCAACCTCATCAAAGGATTCCTTAATCATACTTATGCCGATAATAGCAAGCAATATAAACGCAATCCAATGATCGAACTTATCCACCGCTTCCGAAAAAAGTGAGCCAAGATAATATCCAAGCGTAGGCATAAGTGCCTGAAAGCCACCAAACCAAAGCCCCGCAATGAGCATATGTTTAATATTTATTTTTTTAAGTGAAAGACCTTTACATATCGACACTGCAAATGCATCCATAGAAAGCCCTAACGCAATCATGAAAAGTTCAAAAAAACTCATTTTATCGTCCCCGCTGTAAATAGAACAGTTTATTTTTGTGTAAGAATCATATTTATGTTAATGATACATTAACGTTTACGGCTTTTCAAGAATTATTTTATTGTTTTCTTTTTTGTATTAAACAATATAATTACTATAAAAAAATATACCAGTTATATAAAATCACCAATATTGAATATTCCACGCTGGGCGTACCACCAATCCGCAATCGGATACCACTAGTCCGCAGCAGCGTACCACCTTGTTTTTGATGTTGCAATCCACGCAATAATGCAACTAATCCATACAATGATACCGATTCTGTCGTA
>JAFTFE010000043.1 GCA_017449765.1 Lachnospiraceae bacterium
GAGACTTCAATCCACAAGGAAGTAAGTGCCGTCGATAATGAAATGGCACAAAACCGAAGTAAGAATTCACAAGATAATGCTACCGCTTCGCAGACTGATGGTTCAGAAACTCAGGAAGAAGACTCAGCAGAAGAGGGAAAAAATCCGCAGATTACAAATCCACGATGGGAAAAAGACGGCCAGACTATTTCTAAAGTTCTTGTCGGAGATGAAGTAACTCTTTGTGCCGATGTCACTGATATTGCAGACGGTGCGGACGCGACAATAAAAATCGTAGAAAAAGACGATGACGGAAACGATGACGATGTAACAACTCTTTCTGCAAAAGTTCAGAATGGCAAAATCGAATGTAAGTGGAAAGTCATATACACAGAAGACGACGATGACTCTAACAGCCAGCAGGAAAAAGAAGAAAAAGGCTACACGCTGCCGGAATATGCGTTTACTGTTGAGTGTGATGGTGTGGAAAGTGAGGAGTCTGGGCAGCTGGATGTTTACGCAGATTTCATAGCAAAACTTACTTTCAAAGGAAGACCTATGAAGAATTATCCGTATGTGCTGAAATTAGCAGATGGTTCTTATAAGACCGGAGAAACAAATGACGACGGATACATTATTGAAAATGAAATTCCAATTGGAAAAGTCCAGATAATATAAGGTGTTAATATGAGTGGAGAATTTTATTGTTTTAACTTTAGCCTCAGAGGACCTGACTCTCTGGCAAGTAAATGGATTTCAGAAAAAAGAAAAACAAAGGGTACTCTAAAAGAAAATGGCGCAAATATATATGCAATATCAGATTACATACATGAAGTGTTTTGCTTTGAAAAACTGTATGGAACAGAACATACCTCAAATGTTTTGTTCAATCAGATAATTAAACTAAACAACTTTGATAAAGATCACATTGTACTATTTGAAGATATAGTCTTAATACCTTTTACATTTTCGATGCGGAGTTATGAAAGCGGTTCCTTCAAAGAATTTACTAACGATTTTGAACAAGAACCTATTTATGAAGATAAACCTGCTTCAAAAAGTAAATTGGGAGATTTGTTATCAGCAACAGAAATAAAAGAAATGTTGATAAATATCTATCACATAAATTATGACTTACGCAGTGACGTTAACATAAAAGATAAGAAGTATGATGAGATAATAAAAGGTGAATATCTAAATTTTAAGGATAAAGCGAAATTAGACTTATTTGCTCCATATATTTTCGAAATCCCGACTCAAAAAGTAGTCAAAAGTTCAGAAGAAGCTCCTGTCGCAGTTCTAATGGAAGAAACAACCGTTCAACCAGAAGTGAAAACAGAAAAGTGTTTTTGTAATCGAGATATAACAGTTGAGGAAATGACTTCTTTAATTTATGAATTACGAGATAAAGAAAAATACAAGACAAAAAGAGAATGTTTATTTACAGGTGGAGACGAATGTAAAGAAATAAGACACACAAGTGATAAAAAGTTAAAAGGCAGTTCAGAAATAGAAAAATTTACCAAAGAAATAAATAAAACTTTTTCAACTTATGGAATTAATACTTGTATAAGAAAGATTCATATGCTCGCACAGTGTTATTGTGAATCTAATAGATTTTTAGATACAAGTGAGATAAATGGTAAAAGCAGTTATGGAGGTGGTATTACTTTCAAGGGACGTGGAATAATACAATTAACGCATGATTATACATATCTGGCATATTATGATTACAAAAATTCAACAAGTTTTTATAAAAAATATATTAACACACGCAAAGATGATAAACAGACTCTTGTAGAATTTAGGGATGAAAAAAAGATTTCTGGGTTTGATAAAGACTTTTATGATAATAAACTAATTCCTTTTGCAAAAACAGTATCAACAGACTTAGATAAAGTAATAGACTCAGCAGGCTGGTATGCAACAAAGTTTAAAGAAACACACAAATTACTAGAAAAAATGGATAAAGGATTATCTGATAAAGATGTTGAATCAGTTACGAAAATTATTAATGGTGGAACTAATAGCTTAGCTGAACGAAAAAATTATACAAAATGGATTAAGGAGTTATGGAAATATGCAGAACATCATAAATAAATTTTCTTTTCTCATTTTTATATTTTTTCTTGATATATTATGCTATGGTCAAGGAAACGTAACAGTTTTACAAGACAAAAATACAAACGGCTCATTGCTGAAATTAAATATCATAAAAGATAAGAAAGTTATACAAAAAATCGAATATCATTATCCTGAAGAATATTTTGGAAACTCAATTTATGTTGAAGAACCTTTCGAAATAACTGATGTAAATTTTGATGGTTTTGATGACATTTTGATTTACCTTGGAAGCTATGGAAATCAAGGTGTTGTTTATAAAGATTGTTTTCTGTGGGATGTTAAAAAGCAGAAGTTTGAAAACTGTAGTTTGTTTAAAGATATTCCAAATCCTCAAATCGATGAATCTGAAAAATATATTTATGGAAATATCAGAAATAGTTCCTCTCATTATGAATATGAAGCATTTATATGGGATGGAAATGGCTTGAAATGTAAGTTCAAGATTCACGAAGTATATTCAGCTATGCAGCTGGTTGAGCTGTATAATATGGACATTCCTGAAGAAGAGGATTCTGGTGAATACATGCTTGAGTATTTTGATTTAGATTTAGCCCTGTATGATTCTGTCTTTTATGTCAAAATTTCTTACGACAACGGGAAAATAGAAATATCAAAACCTGCTGTTGAAGTATTTTCTGATATTCCCGAGAAACTAAAAAAGAATATTAAGTAAAATTCCAGTTTTACGTTCAGGATTTCAAGGATGGTATATTTTACAACATTTCAATGAATGTGATACAGGATGTAAACCTTTTATAGCTCATGCAACTTATGAAGAAGAGGTAGAATTACAAATTGAAAATTAAGAACATTCATATCAACCACATTTTTTTCCTAATTCTCTCAATAATTCTACCAATTTTTATTATTTACCTATGGCTGCTTAATTCGTTATTTTTGGAAAAAAATGTCTGGACAAATGGCTTAGCATAAAGATTGATTCATTATTGTTTTGATTTAAATGGAGATAGATTTCACCCAGTATGAAAATAAAAAAAATACTAATTACTTTTTCCATTCTTGTTTTTTTCTCATTAATAGTTGAATCGATTTGTCCTAAAATTGTAATTTATGGAGCTCCTAATATTAAGGCAAAAGTTCAAGTTGTAATGGATTTTTATGACAAATATTATGATGTTGATGTATCACTTTGGTATGTTGATAAATTAAAAAATTCGACAAAAGAAAAACAACTCAATCCGAAAAAGTATATCTTATTTAACTACCCAATTATATATGATAAAAAAGGAAGTAAGAATTTTATAATCATGTATTATATGTATGATAATGAAAATACAAGTTTTCACCGTATTTATATAAATGCCGATTTACTTTATTTTCACAGAATTGAATTTTTTCTTGATGATTCTGGTGAGATTATTAACAGTTATATTAAAAAATATCCTTGGAGTAAAAAAATTGAATATAATGAATATGAAATATAAGATTATTACATTTTTTATTGTGTTTGCTACTTTTATATCTGCCTTCATAATATTAATTAGAACTGTAAATGTTTTTAAATCTCCCTCTGAAATTAAGTACAAAATTGAATATATAGACATTGAAAAATCCAAAATTTGGATGATGGAAAATCAACAAAAGGATTATGATAAAAAAACACATGATAAGAAAATATATTTCTTTATGTCAGATAATATTATAAATAATGAAACAGAAATTTTTAATAAGCTGTCTAATAAGTTTAATTTTCCTAAGAATCAAACTTATTATATCTATGTGTACAAAAAATCAAAAAAGCTTCCGAAATTTTGGGCTCCAGAACAAAATAAATTTGTTTTTGATATAATTGATATGCATGAAAATGATTTATACTTGGTACTCGAATGCTATAATGACCTATTTACAAAATCCTATTGCCGCTATTAACGGAAGACTTTTACTCATCTTTGTTATTTGCGGCAGCTTTCTTCACAGACTGAAAAATTCATACAAACCGGCGTCATTTGAATCAAAACGTCTGTCAGACATTCTAAAAGGGACGTTTGAACCGCCTGGGAGCGACGATTTCAAAATCAGAGGAAAAGCCCTCTCCGTAACTCACTGCTTATAATCTAAATTCTGTCTACCTAATTCTTTATATTATATAGATTTAGTTATTACTAATAAACTCATATAAACCTTCTTTGTCTTTTTCAAACTCAGCATCTAGTGCAGTGTTCAAATAAGTATCAGACTCAAGAAAAAGACCTGAGTCA
>JAFTFE010000044.1 GCA_017449765.1 Lachnospiraceae bacterium
CAGGATCAAACTCTCATAAAAAGTTTATAAATCCCGGAACTTCAAAACGTTGGTCTCTTAGTTCCTGTCTTTACTGTACTGTGTTTCTGTTCTGAAACTTAATAAAGGATTTTTTAAATCCTCCGAAAATTTTAAAGAATTTTCGGGGTTAACATGTTATTAATTTTTCAAAGGTTCATTTGCTGTCTTTTTCAGCGACAGCTTACTTAATATATCACAGTAGATTTTTAATGTCAATACCTAATTTGAAAATTTTTGAATCATTTTTTTATATAAATAATACTGTAAAATCATTTATTTTTTCAGCTCATCAAGCAGATGAAACAGAATATTTTTTTCATGCATAAATGTCAGTAATCCACTTTCATTTATCTGATTATTTATGTTTACACATACAGGATAATCGGGAAGGTTATCCACTATTAAGAATAATATCCAAATTATGATAACTGCTTCAACAAATCCGAATGCTGCTCCTCCTATCCGATTAAGCCCATTTACAACGGGAAGTTTTACTACCAGTTTTAATACATATATTAATATGGTAAATACAAGTCCGATAATTACAAAAGTTATAATATACGCTATCAGATTGATTATCCTTTTAGTGATATATTTTGTAAGATAATCATAAAATCCGCTTGCCCCCATTTCATTTTTTATTTCAAAATTATTGTTCTCTATTAAAGCATTCTTTAGCGCTTCAGATATTCCAAGATTGTTAATTATATCAATCTGTTGATTTTTATCGGGTTCTGTATTTAATACCTCTTTTTTTAACTTGCTTATTACACTTTCATCTATGTCAATGTTCCCAAGTTCCATTCCATCTATTTCTTTTTTTAATCTGTCCTCTATCTCATCCTCTATCATTGTCTTTATTTTAGATTCAATTACATCATCAACATTTGTATGTTTTATTATCAAGTCAGTTGTAACCGGAACGAACAGATACGCCACTATCACTGAAACAACAGATAATATTATCCCGAGTGCAGATCTGACAAATCCCCTCAAAGCTCCGATTATCATAAATACAACTATTAAAGCTATCACGCCTATCGTAAGTGAATTCATATATATACCTCATTATCATTATGTATCTATTCATTATTTTTTTCAGATTTAAGTCTTATTATCTCAGTTCTGCTGTCATAAGTAACTACGTATTCAAGTCTGTTACCGGTAGGAACAATGCTTATTATCCTCGAAGATAATGTACCGTTATATTTTACACTTCCGTTCTTTCTTAATATCATACAAGAGGTTTCACCCGATATAACAAATTCATTTTTATCCGCATAGATATAATCATAATTAAAATCTATATCCACATTAAATTTCAATTTACCTTTTAAATCATATACCATCGCCTTGTACAGACAATCATCTGAATCTGATTTTGTTACCACGCCTATGTATTTTTCGCTGTAAAATACACTTTGCAATTCATCGTTGAATTCTATACTTGCTCTCTCACTTGGTTTTTCTTTCATTGAATAAATATTTAATGTCTTCGTACCAAACGCAACCACTGTATCATTATCCACAAACTCTACTTTAGGTATGACCTGTGAATCAAACATATATCCGCCAACCATTCTGTCCGCATTGGCATTTTGTCCCACATCTCCGAAATTATAAGCTGCAAGCTTATTAGTTACTGATGTTCCTGTCATATTAATATAGCTTGTAAACAATTTTTTTCCATCATTTGAAATTGCTATATCAAGCGGATAACCACTCTTGTCTATAGTGGTCTGCATCTCATATATATCTTGTCCGTTCTTATCATACAATTTTATATAATTTGTCTCGTCACTCTCGAGTACAACCGCAAACGCTCCCTGCTTGGCAATATCAATATCACATATAGTATAAGGCATAGTAAGGCTGCTTATCTGTCCATCCTCTCCGAATACACAGACTGTATTGCCGCTTAAGTCAGCAACCGCAGCATAATCACCGCACGATACAGCTATCGGCATCTTCATATTAATTCCGGCGGACCACACGGTATCTCCGTTCTTATTAATGTATGATACTCCATCAGGTGTATACTTAAGTAAATTATTGCAGAAGTGAATATAGGAAGCGGTATTCTCATAATTTGTCTCTGTATCAGTCACAACTCTGTAGCCTTCATACTCCTTATTAAGTGAAACAACCGCAAAGCCTATGGCAGCTGCAACAAGCAGAAATATGAATACCGTAATTATATTTTTTCTTCTTCTGCCCTGCGCTTTTACTTCTTTATTATTTTCCTCTGCTTCTTTGCTTCCTTTTACGTATATTACATTTTCATCATCTTTATTCTTAAGCTTCTTGTCCATAATTATCTCCTTAAAAACGTTGCTTAAGAATTGTACCACATTTTTAACTTTTATTCCACTATCATTGTATATTAGGTAACAAAATTCTTTGTCCCTCATATATTTTTGCTTCATAATCTATGCCGTTAGCTTCTGCAATATTTATAGCATACTCTATCGAGCCATATCTTTCATACGCTATAGAGCTTAAGGTATCTCCATACTCAACAGTATAATACTCCGGAGAATTATCATTCATGGCAGGCAGAGTCTGTTCCGTAGATATTTCATCTTCATCAACTTCAACAATCTCCGTAACCATCTCCTCTGTATTTTCTGTCACTTCTTCAGATATCTCTGCCTCTGTAACTAATGATTCCGTAGTGCTTACAATCTCAGTCGATATATTATCATCGCCCGCATCTATCAATGTTGCTACTCCATCTGACATAGCTTCCGCTGCACCGGAAGTATCCGCCTTTTCTTCTGTTGCTGTAATCTCAAGCCTGTTTATCGAAACCTCCATATCCTTCATCTTATCATAGCTGCTTATAACTGTTATTCCCATAGCCAGCATAGCAAGAACAACAAATGAGCTGGCAACATATAAAAGACTTATACCGCTTGTCTCCTTTGAATCTTTATTCTTAGAATTATTAGCATTCTTCTGACGATAATTTTTAATAAGCTCTGCATCCTTCCTGTGAATCTCGGTATCCTTTTCATTAGAACTTCCGCCTCTTTGTTTTATTATATAATTCTGCATCGGCTCATTTTTTGTATAATATACGAAATACCCCTTTTGCTTTACAAGCTGACCATTTTCAAACATATAAAAGGCATCCTCACTCTCAAGTGAATCTGTAATATATAAAACCTTATTGCTTCCCGCAAAATTCTCAACATGAATCTTCTCTATCTTATCATTGATGGCAGTTGAAAAACCCATACGGGATAAAAACCAGCCAACCACCGAAAGTTCCGGAAAATTCTCCTTTATTTGTTCATAGATATCTGCCCATATTTCTTGTGAAAATTCTGTCTCATCCATATCAAGTTCAATATTCTGAGCGTCTACTGCTCCGCTTATAAATATAATATCTCCGACATCAGACCTTTTCACATCTCCAAGCAATATAGCACCGCGTGCCTGTGTACTGCCCGGTCTTGCTATAAAATTAAGATATGTAATAACATAATCCTCTATATATATTCTTTTGTTTCCCGAAGGGTTTCCTATCTGTCTTATATTCTTAGGCAGCTTAAGTCCTATGTTTTCTATCTTCTTATTATCTGCGTTTTCCTGATGTGTATTATTTTGACCTTCTTTTTCCTTACCACTGTCATAAATAATCTCAATCATTTTAATCCACCTTTCATATAAATTTACGCATAATGAAAAGATAACATTTATTTTATATGGCTTAAGTCTAAATATGTCGGCTATTTTTTAGTTTTCATCGCATTTTTCTTCTATGTATTAAATTCCCTATAACGTGTTAATAATTATTGCATAAATTAATATTATATACGGGTGAAAGAGGTAATTATGAATAACGCATTAGCATCAAAATGTGTCACCGAATATTTCGATGTGGCAAATAACTATTCTTACATGGAACTTGGAAAATGCATAACAAGAAATCTACTTGAACAAAACATATTTGATTATTCCCCTGTCATACTATGTATAGGTACAGACCGTGCAACCGGAGACTGTCTCGGCCCTCTGGTTGGTGAACAATTGCAAAAATACAACCACAGATACAATGTACTGGGTACACTTAGTTATCCCGTACACGCTTTAAATCTGCAGAAGGCCATAAACCTTATATATAATGAAGTAAGACATCCATTTATAATAGCAGTAGATGCTGCATTGGGAGGACGCTCACATATCGGCTACATTTCTGTAAGCAACTGCCCTATATCTCCGGGAAAAGGAGTAAATAAAAAATTACCGGCGATAGGAGATATATCCATCACCGGTATTGTTAATATGCTCAGTCATAATCCGGGGCACCTTCAAAGTACTCGTCTTTACACTGTAATGACACTTGCTGATTGTATAGCAGATGCCTTAAAATTCTCAATTGATTATCTGGAAGATTTCTGACCCTTGTACAGGTTGATAGCCTCTGAGACGGTATCAGCCTGTCCTTCTTCCATAAGGCTTATCAAATCCGAAAGTTTATCCTCTTTACACAAATCCTCGCCGATATATCTGGCGTATTTGTTGGTAATTTGCAGAACTTTCTCGGAGTATTTTTTTTCACCTAATGTTATCTTCTCCTCAAGTTCTTTCTTCTCAGACTTCATTCTGTCTAATTCAGGAAGACGTCTGCCATTAATCTCATCAGTAATTACCTGCTTCGTATCCTGTTCAAAAAGCTTGAGTGCAGCCTGCTTTTCGTCGCTTATCTTATCCGCTTCTTTATCTAATTCATCTATCTTCTTATCATAAGATGAAAGATTATACTTACTTTCATCATTATCTTTTGTTATTGAATTCCTGATAGCTTCGGCATGTTTGTTATTCGCCTTAACTCTGTCCCTTATCGCACGTGCTTCTTTAAGTATTTCGCTGTGTCGCATTTTTGTCGTGCTGTACACGGCAAAATATATTATAAGAAGTATAATAAATACTATCGCCACAATAAATACACACCAAAATGCCATATTAATATTTTCTTTTTTCGAAAGAACAGCTTTCTTGAATATCAGCATTACAGCCGACGGAATACATATGAAACAGATTATAAAACTTATAATCATACCAATAATTTCATCGGTACCCTTAGGCATAAACATATAGTAATAAAGCCTTGATGAACAGAATGAAGAAACCTTATTTTTCTTTAGAATCGTCTTCAGCTCAACTTCCAACTCGCGATTTTCTTCACGAATATCTTTAGTCTCTTCATCTATCCTCTCGTTCATTTGCTGATTTTTTTTCTTACCGCGTTTGTTCTCAACCTTTTTTCTTCTTAATCTGTTATCATCAAGTCGTTCATCATAAGTATCAGACAGTTCCTGCTTTCTTTTTTTTATGGTAGAAGCAATCTCATCAGCTATGGATTTTTCTTCCGATGCAATGTTTTTATTAAGCTTCTTCTGATAAGTACGCATCTTCTCAAGTTCTGCCGCCATAGCATCTCTTTTTCTGACTTCCTCACGCACATCTATCAGATAATCCTGTTTTTCTGCAAAGACATTATCCTTATCTGCCATCTGCTTTTATCCTTTCCAACAACGATTACTGTCTGTTCATATATTCGTCAAGAAATTCCTTATCAATCTTGATACGGTTATCCATAGTCTTCATAATATCAACTATCTGGTACTTTCTGTATACGCCATTATTGCTTAAATCATATATGGTATTGGTTGTAAAACCTAATACTATAGGACGGAGAATATTCTTCTTGTTCTCGGATATTACCAAACCTTTTTCTCCGTTTGAAAGCTCTATACATACTCCCGGAGTAAGAATATTGATACTCTTGATTAGTGCACCGACTATCTCCTCATCATATTCATCCTTATTAAGAAGAAGATGTTTTATGGCTGCAATCTCAGAAATAGGATCATGAGACAGCTTCATGCTTGTAGTCGTATCAAAATAATTTGCCACCTTAAGTATCTTAGCACTCTTAAGTATCTTAGCGCCGTCATCTATACCTGTGTCATATTCCATCTTATGAATCTGGCCTATGATACGTTTTACACCACTGTCTATACTAAGTTCAGGTCTGAGCAATGCTAATCCGTCGCTTTGGAATTTCTTTACAATCGGCAGGTCAGTAGTATCGTAATCATCGAATTTCTCTCTGATTTTCTCAGGCAGAAGCAGCTTTCCGATATCATGCAAAAGTGCTGCCATGACAACCTCTTCCTGTTCATTCGGAGTATAGTATGTCTGTGCCGATATAAGAGCACACAATATAGCTGTATTGATTACATGCTTATATACATAGTCTGTCGTACTTCTAAGACTCTGTGTAAAATTAATCTTATGATTAAGTCTGCCGTAATTTACTATTATTGCATTCATAAGACGCTTAAGATTAACCGGTTCTTTACCAGCTATCAAATTATCCAATTCCTCACGTATACTGAATACTGCCATAGTCTGGAATCTCTCAAAGTCAAGATCTTCCTCTGTCATAGGCGGTACAGGTTCAGCAGGTTCAAGTATATAAAGTCCCAATAATCCAAAATTCTTTACACTTTCTATACCCTGTATGGAAAGTCTTGTATTACGTTCGTAAAGCAAAACTCCGGATTTATTATATATAGGCTTTGCCAGTCTCATTCCATACTTTAAGTCATCTGTTTTAACAAATATCATACTGCAACCTCCTCACAAAAAGAGCCATCCCATAGTTAGTACTATTTTATCACAGTAAAGCGAAGAATACAAGCGTGGTTACTTGACTACCTTATGTGTTCTGTTTAACGCGCTGAACAATGCTACAACCGAAGCATCAATGATGTCATCATCAATTCCTGTACCCCATACAGTCTTATTCATACCCTCGACATCTATACCTACATAAGCACAAGCCTGAGAGTTAGAACCCTGCTGTAACGCATGTTCCTCATAGCACACAATATCAAAATCAATATTAAAATGTTTCATAATCGCATTGCTTACTGCATCAAGTCTTCCGTTGCCATGTCCATGATATACCTTTTTCTCTCCTGAAGCAACAACCACTATAGTTATCTCAGCATCTATTCCGTCAACCTGTTTGAAATGTGATTCTACAAGTTTTACATCATCGGACCTGTTTACATATTCATTCTGGAATATATCAAGTATCTCCTTTGGAGAAAGCTCCTTGTGCTGTTGGTCTGATACATCCTTTACCGCATATCCGACATCCTCACGCATCTTAGCAGGCAAATTAATACCATATTTCTGTTCAAGTATGAAACCTATGCCTCCTTTACCCGACTGGCTGTTGATTCTTATTACATCACCGTCATAACGTCTTCCGACATCCTCAGGGTTAAGCGGAAGATACGGTACAGTCCACATACCGTTTCCATCTGTCTCCCTGTATTTCATACCCTTAGCAATAGCATCCTGATGCGAACCCGAAAATGCAGCAAATACAAGTTTTCCTGTATATGGTGAACGCTCATACACTTTCATGCCTGTTACCCTTTCATATATTTCGGTAGTATATGGAAGATTTGAAAAGTCAAGATTAGGATTAACGCCATGAGTATACATATTCATAGCCAATGTGATTATATCTACATTTCCTGTTCTCTCACCATTTCCAAAAAGTGTTCCTTCAATTCTGTCGGCACCTGCAAGGATTCCGAGTTCAGTATCTGCTACACCTGTGCCTCTATCATTATGAGGGTGAAGTGAAAGAATTACATTTTCCCTATTATGCATATTTTCGCTCATATATTCAATCTGGCTTGCATATACATGAGGAAGTGACATCTCAACAGTAGCCGGAAGGTTGATTATAACTTTCCTGTCAGGTGTCGGCTGCCATATATCAATAACAGCATTACATACCTCTAATGCGTATTCAGGTTCTGTACCGGTAAAACTCTCAGGAGAATATTCAAACTGATATTTTACTCCGTATTCAGCCGCAAGGTCATTAAGAAGCTTTGCGCCATCCGTTGCTATCTTAAGTATTTCCTCTTTTGACTTTTTAAATACTTGAACTCTTTGTGCATAGGATGTTGAATTGTAAAGATGCACTATAGCATTCTTAGCCCCTTGTACAGCCTCAAAGGTCTTCTTGATTATATGGTCTCTTGCCTGAGTTAAAACCTGAATTGTAACATCGTCAGGGATAAGATTTTCCTCAATAAGCGTACGGCAGAACTTGTACTCTGTCTCTGACGCAGCAGGGAATCCAACCTCAATCTCCTTAAATCCTATTCTGACAAGTTCCTTGAAAAACTCTATCTTCTCCTCAAGACTCATAGGAACTATAAGTGCCTGATTGCCATCTCGAAGGTCAACGCTGCACCATGCGGGAGCCTTATCGATATATTCCTTTTCTACCCATTTTGTACACTTTACAGGCGGCATATAATAGCCCCTTTGATAATTCTTGACATTCTCCATCATAATTTTTTCCTCCATTTCACATTTTACATTTGCCAGCATATGCTGTCCATCTGTGATTTATATAAATGTGATACTTTATTATATACAAAAAAATAAACTCACATCTCTAAATCCCTTAGAGACGCAAGTTACTGCGCGGTACCACTCTAATTCATACTTATCGTATGCCCTCTCACAGATACGGACCTTATGTCTTATATCCTCCTGTTATAACGGTCAGGACCCGTTCGTGTCTACTGATATCTATGATACCGTTCAACCGACTGCTCTAAGGCGAGTTCGAAAAACCTCCAGTACTGTCTCGCACCTGCCGACAGCTCTCTGAACCTGTCAGAGTTTCTACTACTCCTCTTCATTGCATTTACAGATACACCTTAACATATTTTCAGTTGAGTGTCAACGAAAATTGTGGTAATCTTTATTTAAGGCTGTTTTTAAGCTACGCTGAGTGGTTTATATTATGAGTTTATCGCAGGCACGCTCTCGCTAAGATTCGCACGCAACGGTACTAACCTCTTTAATCCTGCTACATCATATTAACTCACTATGTTCGTTATATGATGTCCCAGTCTTAAATCAGTAAGTACCGGCGGCTCATATTACCTGCTTATAAACTCATAATATAAACCACTCGGCTGATAGCTGTAACACTTCACTATATCTATATGCAATAAAAAGGTTTTTGTGATTTAAAAAATAAGTTTGACAATAATTTAAAATTTTTGAATAGGAGATTTTATTATGCCACCGATAAGTAATGATTGGGCGGACGCTCTTTCACCGGAATACAAGAAGGATTATTATAAAAAGCTGTTTGATTTTATCGGACAGGAATATGCAACCAGGAAGATTTTCCCTGCCGGAGACGATATATTTAATGCTTTCCATCTTACACCGCTCAGTAAAGTTAAGTGTGTGATTATAGGACAGGATCCTTACCATGATGACGGGCAAGCTCATGGATTATGCTTCTCTGTAAAGCCTGAAGTTGCCATACCCCCATCACTTGTTAATATTTATAAAGAGCTTCATGATGATTTGGGCTGCTATATACCGAACAACGGCTATCTCGTCAAATGGGCCAATCAAGGTGTTCTTATGTTAAATGCCGTGCTGACAGTCAGGGCTCATCAGGCAGCTTCACATCAGGGCAAGGGCTGGGAGGAATTTACCGATGCAGCCATACGCGCAGTAAACGAACAGGACAGACCTATAGTATTCCTGCTTTGGGGAGGCTTTGCGCAGAAAAAAGCTGCCATGCTCAACAATCCTAAGCATCTAATATTAAAGGCACCTCATCCGTCGCCTTTGTCGGTCTACAGAGGATTTTTCGGTTGCAGGCATTTCAGTCAGGCCAATGAGTTTCTTTGTGCACATGGCGAAGAGCCGATAGACTGGCAGATTGAGAATATATAAGCGAGGAACAATTTATCATGGAGATATACATAGTAAGACATGGTGAAACAGATTGGAACAAATTGAAAAGGCTTCAAGGCTCAGTAGACATAGAGCTTAATGAATACGGCAGAGAACTCGCAAGAAAAACCGGCGAGGCACTTATGGACACTCCTATTGATATCATTTATTCAAGTCCTTTAAAGCGTGCGTATGAGACTGCAGAGTTGATTAGAAACAACCGTGACATAGATATAATTACAGACGACAGGATACGCGAGATAAGCTTCGGACATTTTGAAGGGATGAATTTCTCAGAGCTTATAAAAGACGAGCGCTTATCTTTTAAGCATTTTTTTAAAAAGCCCGATCTATATGTTCCTACAGATGACGCAGAATCTTTTGAGCACCTTATCGAACGTGCAGGTAATTTTATGCAAGAGGTAATTGAGCCTTTGGAAGATACTTACGAGCGTGTTATGATTGTCGCACACGGTGCTATTAATAAAGGTATTATGAGCTACATTAAAAAACACCCAACCAGTGAATTCTGGTCAGGCGGTCTTCAAACCAACTGTAATATAATCGTTGTTAACTTTACAGACGGTAAGTATACAATAATTGATGAGACAAGAATAATGTATTAAATCCCAAGCTGTAGTCAACACTTGCATTTATCATATGTATCATTGTTGTTTTCCTACCTGTTCAACAACTCCTCTACCATCTTAACCTTATCCTCATATATATTATAATGTCCGAATAATTCTACAGCTTTTTTATAACATTCAAGAGCCTTTTCATACTCATTTATTTCCATATAAATATTACCTTTTTCATCCCATGCATCTGAGCTTTGCAGAAAACATTCAAGAGGTTTTCTCTTGGCATTTATCGCCTTATCAATAACTTCAAGAGCCTTTTCGTATTCCTTAAGTCCCTGGTACATCTCGGCTGTCCTTGTATATGTATAAGCGTCATATGCATTTTTACACTGCTCCATAGCTATATCACGGTAACACTTATATTCGTCCTTATATACATCATCAGTTTTTCCAATAGCTATAAGGTATGTCTCACATATAAATGCATTATTTTCCTTGTCAAGTTCAAAACCTTTTTTGAATAATTCTTTGGCTTCTTCATACATTCCATGTTCTAAATATATATTTCCCATGGAACGATATATGAGGTAGTCATCCGGTTGATGCTCTACGGCACGTTCGAACAATTTTCTTGCCTCATCCACATAACCTTCATTTCCATAGAAACAGCACAGATTGCCCAGACATGACTGCATGCGTCCGTCATCCTCCGAAGCCCTGATGCATTCCTCAAGAAGTTCTATAGCGGCCGGAAAGTTGTTCACTCTTATTAAAGTTTCTGCATAATCTATGATATAGCCTCCATCCAAGCCATATTCCTTACGATTTTCCTCGTATACGTTTATGCTGTCTTCGTATCTTCCCATACAGGATAATGCTGCCGCTTTACCCATATAGGCACGTTTCCTGTAATTATCTCTATCAGTCAAAGAGAGTACCTTATCATAGTGTTCATATGCCTTCTCAAAATCTCCTATGATATGATAGTTATCAGCAATTCTTGCTATGAAGAATACATCATCAGGTTCATCCTTAAGTGCCTCCTCATAATAATATATCGCTCTCTCATCATCACCAAGATATTCAAAGTTTTCACCAATCAGCCAATATACATTTAAGTAATCCTCTAAATCCGAAGGCTCATTATTTTTTCGTTTTTCAAGTATATTAAGAAGTATCTCATTTGAGGCATTATAATCATCTTCTCTTATATAAA
>JAFTFE010000045.1 GCA_017449765.1 Lachnospiraceae bacterium
ATCGTTCACAAACATTGGTGTGTTTTAATGATAAGGTTATGGACAGTGACAAGCAAATACTTTCTGATTTGTTAAAATGCATAGGAAATGTCATAGAATTGCCGGAAAATGAAATGGGTATGGGTTCCGAATTGGTAAGCTGTATGCCGGGATTTATTGCCTCAATATTCGATGTTATTTGTGAGTCGGCACAAAAACACACTTCCATACCTCAAGAACAAATAATTAATATGGTGTTGAATACGCTTTGTGCAACAGGAGATTTAATACTTGAAAATGATATGTGTTTTAGCGATGTTGTCTCGCGCGTAGCGACAAAAGGCGGCATAACAGAAGTGGGAAGTAAAGTTATATATGAAAAGCTTCCTGATGTAACTGATGAAATGTTCATAAGAACATTAGAAAAGCGTCGTATGACTGCAGAAAAAGCAAAAGAAATCTTTTAAGAGTTTCTATATCAGAATATGATAATAATTCTAATGACCATTGGGGCTACAGTGGGTTGTATTATGGCTGGTATACTTATTACAGATAATATGTTTATATTGTGAAACATAAACTTTAAATTATGGAGGAATTTTATGGATAAATTGTATTTTGAATTTGCAAAATGGCTGGATAGAATTCTTGATGAAAATATGACAATAGAAGGTGTGGGAATAGTATTTAATTTGTATGAGGATGTTGACTTACATTGGAGTATCCAACTTACCTCGACATCATATTATGATGAAGAAGATGAAGATTGGAAGTGCGATGAAGCGTTTACAAGTGGAGAGGATTTATATGCTTGGAAGCAGGATGCCGGCTGGGAAGAAATATTGGACATTTCAATAGATGTGGTTAAAAAATACCTTGATGAAGGTAAATATTCAAAAGAATTGAAAAATTATAAAGTTGTCGGTGTTGGATTTGTTGACGGTGATTTAGAAATTTTATATTTAAAATAATAATTCGGAGGTTAATTATGGCAAAAAAGAAAAAATTAGGAGATATAGTTGAAATTCCATTGGGAAATGGGGAGAATGCATATGCAAGATTGTATAAGGAAGGAAATTTAGGTATTTTTGTTGGCAGATATCATAATTATGATGAAGTTCCACCAAATGTAGATTTCTATAGATTTATTGGTGTTTACAGAAGTGAACTTTCTAAACTGCAGGTTGTTGGTAGTAGACCTTTTGAAAATGGAGAAGATAATTGGGCACCAGACAAAGTAATTGTAGATGCAATTACCTTAAAAGGACGATTATATCATCATGGCGAGATAATTGAATGTAGTTATAACGAGTGTAAAGACCTTGAAGTATGTGCAGTATGGGAATTGCATCATTTAATTGATATGCTGAATGGAGAAACAAAATGGGATGACAGTTTAAAGCGACCGAAAGATATTTAAATTTTGGTTTTTGAGGAGTTAAAAAATGAATGTGATAGAAGCAATACAAAGCAGACATAGCTATCGTGGAGAATATAAATCAACTCCGGTGCCGAGACAAGACTTGATTACAATTATGCGGGCTGGTTTGGCAGCACCTTCCGGATGCAATAAGCAAACCACAAGTCTTATTGCAGTTGATGACTCGGAAATCTTAGATAAAATACGTGCTGTTATCACACCGCCTATATGTGAGACCGCGCCTGCTATAATCTGCGTTATTACGCAGAAGATTAATGCATATCGTGACAGATGCTTTGCTATTCAGGACTATGCAGCCGCAATAGAAAATATGTTACTTACTATAGTGGAGCTTGGATATCAGAGTTGTTGGTATGAGGGGCATATCACGGATGAGGACAGAATTGGATATCAAATTGCACAGATATTAGGTGTGCCGGATGAATATGAGTTAGTGTGTATTCTCCCTGTTGGCATAGCGGAAGCTACACCTGTGCCACCAAAGAAAAAGACCTTTGAGGAACGTGCATGGTTTAATTCTTTTCCAAAGACAAATTTATAGTATCTTTAAAATCAGGCATCTTATATGTGATTACGCTATGAAGTATCTACGCGTAGCGTGTCGGTTAGATGGGGTATGCTCTGATTGCTGATGTATGCAAGGTGTATATGAGTCTTCAAGCTGACCGTTGTTTGACGTGTCTACTTAGCGAATAAAGAGGAAGAAATAGGGATTTAAAGCTTTTCATTTATGAAAAAGTTTTAAATCCCTATTTCTGATAATTTATGAGCTTAGTAGGCCGACGTCAAACATAGAGTGCGAACGTGTCAGCGGAAGACTGCATATAACACCTGCATATATCAGTAATCAGAGCATACCATTCCGTCTAACCGACCATACTCAAAGCAGCTCAAGTATGGTATTCACCAGCAAATCATTCTGATTTGGTTTCATAAAGCAGAAGCGGATATACTTGTTGTCAAGTCCGCGTATGTTATCACAGTTTCTTATAATAATGCCCTTCAGCTTGCAATGATCTTCAATATCCTTTGCGTAGACATCATCCTTAAGAAGCTTAGTAAGCATAAAATTCGCATAAGGCTTAAATAATTTCACATTTTTATTGGTGCTCATAGCGGAGAAAATCAGGTTACGCTCAGTATGAATCGTAGAGCGAGACTCTTGGATATACTTATCATCCGTGAACATCGCTATGCAGGCAGCGGCAGTCAGAGTTGACACACTGTTCGGAGTAGAGGTTACGTCTAAGATGGCTTTGTATTCAGGATTATTCATAATCGCATAAGCCATTCTAAGACCAGGTACTGCGAAGAACTTGGACACGCTGCGGAGAACGATGATATTGTCATACTCTTTAGTAAGTTGTATACTTGTAAGCTCTTTATAATCTTCTGTAAATTCAATATACATTTCATCAATTACAAGAAAGATATCAAGCTGTTTGCAGGCATCAGCGATAAACATCATATCCTCTCTTGTTATAATCTGAGAGGTTGGATTGTTAGGATTGCCGAGAATAATCATATCGTAGGAAGAATCAAGCTTTGTGACAAAATCCTTTACATTAAGTACATAATCCGTATCTTCATCAAGATTATAGTAATCAATCTCGCAGCCAAAGATATTGAGAACATTCTCATATTCGGTTGCAGACGGAACTAAAAGCAGAGTTTTCTTCGGTATTAAAAGAGATGATGAAAGCCTGAGCAAATCTGACAAGCCGTTTCCGAGTATAACATTATCTTCTCCACAGGAAACGTAAGATGAGATAGCTTTCTTTAAGTTGGAATAATAATCTATAGGATAACGTATTATACTGTCGATATTTTCACTTAATGCTTTTTTGACTGTCTCCGGAATCCCCATTGGATTAAGATTAGAATTGTAAAGTATGGTGTCAAATTGCTCTATACGAAGCGGTGAACTGCCCATATTTATACCTCCCCCATGTATAAAATAATTTTGTTTGTATTAATATAAGTTTTTTGTTATAATGTACTTTGTGATAATAGCATAGATGGTAAAACTATGCTGAAATTTACTATAATTATAACATTATAAAATATAATATCAAGAAAAAAGATTTTTAAAGTTGGAGAAACAAATGAAGGCTATTGTTGAGCATTATGCTAAAGGCGAATTTCAGGTTGACAGACCGGAACTTGAAATCTCTGAAGATTTTTTGAAACTTAATATAGAATCGGGAACTTTATATGAGGGTTCTTTTACAGTTAGCAGCAAAAATGACCATGTGATTAAGGCTATGGTTTATGACAGCAGATATATGCTTAGATTTGATAATCATACATATATCAGTAAAAAGTTTGATGTTACTTATTCCTTTGATGCTACCTGTCTTGAAGCAGGCAAAAATTATAAAGGACACATCAGCATCATAACTGATGGAGGAGAATTTAAGATAGATTATGATATTGATATTATACCTCCATTTGTAAAATATGGTGATTCAAAGATAGATGATTTGTTCAAGTTTGCAAGTTTTGCTGAGAGTAACTGGAATGAGGCTGCTAAAATATTTATAAGAGATGATTTCAAGAGAACCTTTATTGACAAAGAGCCGGTTGTTAAGCAGATATATGCTAACCTTATGGAGAGTTTATCGCCGGAACAGGCGCTTGAGGAATTCTTGGTTTATGTACATAAGAAACGTGCACTCACGCTTTCTGTATCAAAGGCCAAGATTAATGTTGAGATGCCGACGGAACTCTCAAGAATATCTGTCAATATAAGTAAGAATACATGGGGATATACGTATTCGACGGTTAAGTCATTAAATGATTTTCTTCTTCCTACTAAGAAGGATATATCAAGTTCTGATTTTATAGGCAATTCGTATGATTTGGATGTGCTTGTTTCTCCTGAAAATGTGCCTGACGGAGTTACATCAGGAAAGATAATTATTGAAAATATATATCAGACTATAGAGGTCACGGTCAATCTGTCCAAGCCGCAGAGCAAAAATGTTGTTATGCCGAGAGCTAACAATAAGAATCATATGATAAAGAATAATAAGGTAAGACTTGTAAAGACTTATCTTAATTATCGTATGGACAGGCTTTCTCTCAAAGATTATGTGGCTAATACTTTATTTGCGTTTGAAAACCTTGCAAGGTATGTGCCGGAGGAGGATATTTACAGACTTGGTATCATGCATATGAACATTATGCAGGATGAACTTGCAAAGGTTGAACAGGAATTTTTGAGAATAGAAGCAGATGTTGATAATACTCTGATGAACAATATGCAGAGATGCTATTACGAGTACCTTAAGGCTCTTGTTCAAAAGGATGAGGAAACTATAAATCATGCACGTAATACCATAAGAAGAAATTTCAGGACAGAGAAGGATAAGATATTTTATTTCTGGCTTCTGCTTTTTATGGATGATACATACAGCGAGGATCAGAGTGCATTATACAAGGAAATAGTTGCTTTAAGCGAAGAAGGCTACAACAGCCCGATTATGTATCTTGAATTATGTGAATTATTTAACAATAATCCGCTTTTGTTTAAGCGCATTACATCCCTTGAGACAACTACGATTCGATGGGGATTAAGACATAAATATATATCAGACGAGGTTATTGATGAGTTTATTCGTCTCGCCGGAACATTTAAGGATTTTGATACTAAGATTTTCAGTATTATGGAGGCTATATATGACAAAACCGGCAGCGAGGAAGTTTTAAAAAGCATATGCTCAATGCTGATTGGTGCGAACAGATTAGACCATAAATATCATAAGTACTATCGTGATGCAGTTGAGAAAAACTTAAAATTCATCGGACTAAATGAGTGCTTTGTCAAAAGTATGAATTTTTCAAGATATGACCTTATTCCGACTTCTGTCCTTATGTATCTTAATTATAAGAATACATTAAGTGAAAGTGAACTTGCATATCTTTATGCAAATGTAATATACAACAAAGCTCAACATATGAAGGTCTATCATGAGTATTGTACTACTATGGAAGACTTTATGGAGAACATGATTATTAAGGGCAAGGTAAGTGACGACCTTACCGTGCTTTATGATGAGTTTCTTGAGCCTGAGAATGTCAGCCCTCTATATGCCGGCAAACTGATCAATATTATATTCAGGAGAAAACTGGTATGCTATAACAAAGGCGTTAAAGCGGTTATTGTAACCCATCAGGAGATAGAAGAGGTACAGCGTGTGCCTATCGTTGACGGTGAGGCTTATGTTGAGATACTTTCGAATACTGCGTCTATAGTATTTGAGGATGGCGAAGGCAATATATATGCAGGATCTATACCTTACAGACTCGAGAAGATAGTTGACGAGAAAGCATATATGGATATATGCTGTTCCTTCAGTCCGAGAGATTACAGAGTGCTCTTGAATAATTACCAGAAATTGGGTGACTTTACTTACAAAAGGGCAATCGAGGTAAATGCTGCAAGAGATATAGTGAACTGTGATCGTATTTCTTATGATTATAAGCAGCAGGCGCTTCTTAATATAGTGGAATATTATCATGAGAATTTAGATGCAGAGGTACTTAAGAAATACCTTGAGAAGCTTGATATAGAGTATCTCAATCATGCGAACGCAAGAAGTATCATCACTTATATGATTGATATGAATATGTTTGATAAGGCATTTCAGGCAGTTAAATTATATGGCTTTGATGAGATTGATTCAAATGAACTTTACCGACTTGCAGACTATGGTGTGGAGGATTCCAACGGCTTCCTCAATGAGGATCTTATGGCAATATGTATCCACCTTTATAAAATGGGTAAGGTTAACAGTAAAATCTTAATCTACCTGATGAATAATTTTACAGGTGATATAGAGGAACTTGCCACTTTGTTCAAGACTGCAAGAGACAGAGTTAAAGATGTATCACTTCTTGCTGAAAATACATTGGCACAGATGATGTTTGCCAAGGGAAGTGTAGAATATATATATGATATATTTACCGCCTACTATAGTGGAAGAAGCAGAGGTCTTGTGGTTAAGGCATTCCTTAGATATACGGCACAGAATTATCTTATTAAGGACGCACAGGTTCCGGGTAATATATTTGAATTTTTGTATCGAGAGATATTAAAAGGAAACATTGATGATGAGATATCCAAGATGGCGCTTATAGCTTATTTTAGCCGACTTGATAAATTCACCTTAGAGCAGCGCGAATGGATAGCCGATACAGTAGGAAAGTTTATGGATGGCGGTAAGATATTGCCGTTTTATAAGAGCTTCAGAAGCTTTATTAAGCTTCCGCAGGATGTGTTCCTTAAGACATATCTTATCTATAAGAGTGATGTGGGTAAGCAGATTAAGGTCAGATATGCATTTGATACGGGCTCAAGACAATCTCTGTCATATAAGACGGAGAGACTTGATGAGATGATACCGGGAATGTATGTCAAGGAATTTGTCGTATTCCACGGTGAGAGACTGGTGTACGAGATTGACGAGGATAAGGAAGGCCGCTCATATGTAGTTGAGAGCGAGACTCTTAAGACTAAATCCTTCAATCGTAAGGACAGAAGCAGATTTGAGATTATCAACAGTATGCTTGTTAATCAGGAGATGCGTGAAGATAATGAATTGCTTGAGACACTTGATGTATATTTCAATACCGTACATTTATTTGAAGAGAATCTTAATATTCTGTAATTATGTTACGATACACAGTTACAGACTTATATAAACACAGATTAAGCTGATATAGCTTATAGTTATGAGGAGGCTGCCATGGCAGAGGCGTACTACATAGGAATGGACTTATGTCCGGAATCCACGCAGATTAGCTTTTATAATGATATAAAGCGTGAGCCGGAGACGGTTAATCAATTAAATAATAAAGAAACATATATGATGCCTAATATTCTTTTCTACAGTAAAAAAACAGGCGACTGGTATGTGGGCTCAGAGGCCTCAGAAACAAGATTTAAGGAAGAGGGTATAATCTTAGATGAGCTTTATAATAATGCACGAAGCGAGTCTACCATCGATATAGGTGAGTCAAAATATACCTATAGACAGCTTTTTCTTATGATGATTAAGATGCATATCGATTCCTTCCTTTACAGATATGAGGGTGCGGTCGTAAAGAAGCTTGTTATAACCATTCCTGAGTATAATAAGGATTTATTCAAGGCTTTGTCAGGACTTCACAAGGAACTTAATCTTGATAAGGAAGCGATAAGTATAACCAGTCATCTTGACAGCGGACTTTATTATATATTTAATCAAAGCTCGGATTTGTGGGTTAATAGTGTTGCCTTGTTTGATTACAATACAGACGGGCTAAAATATTATCGTATAGATATATCAAGAGGTAAAACTCCTGAGGTTATATCGGTTACGGAGGAGGATTACTCACAGCAGTTCAATATGTCTCTTTTTTCCGGCGATAATATACTTATGGATAATACCTTTAGTAAGATTGTCGAGCATGAGATGAAGAAGACATATATATCTTCGGTATTTCTTACAGGACTTGGATTCTCAGAGAAATGGATGAATAAGTCCAGAAATATATTATGTCAGGGTAGGAGAGTATTCGCCGGTCAGAATATATATACTAAGGGTGCATGTTATAAAGCGGTTGGTGGAGAATACGAAGATTTCTACAAGAGATTTTTCGTTGAAACCCAGGAAAATGTACTATTTGATGTCGGTATATCGAGCGGCGATGAGGATGATAAGTTTATTCCGATAGCATTAGGTGGCAGACAGTGGTACAACATTAAAGGAAATATAAATATTATCTTGGATGATACGGATATAGTTACAATAGTGTATAAGAGCAGGGTTTCAGAACAGGAAGTACGCGAAAGCGTAAAACTGCATGGTATACCGAGACGTCCGAATAAGACTTCAAAATTCTCAATTGAGGTTGAATTCGAGACACCAAATAAAGGTGCGGTAATTATTAAGGATTTGGGATTTGGTAAGCTTTTCCCTACTACGAATAAGATATATCGTAAGGAGTTTGAGGTTTAATGTCAAAGATTATTTTATGTACAACTAAAGAAGCATCACATCCTTTTATATTCTTAAATACAAAGGTTGAGATTAACACGTATGAGGAACTATGCTTTTATATATACAATAACACTGTGCTTATAAGCAAGTCGTCGATTTCGGAGAAACTGTTTGATTGGATACGTGATGAGCTTAATATGCCTCAGCTTGCGGCTAAGCTTTATGCAATGTCCAATAAAACAACATTTGTACAGGATTTGCTGGTTGAAATATTGAATGAGGGAAATTATTACGAACCTGATGAGATAACAACCTATATAGAGGCATGGCAGAAATATAGAAAGCTTTCGCTTAATCAACGGAAAAAATTAAAGGCCGATGGATATCTTGGTTACAGAAGATATATCAAGGCTGCATCTATCTATGATGAGATAATAGATGGAAGCAGAGATATTCAGGACAAAGTATTTCTTGGAAATGTATATCACAACAGGGCTGTTGCGGCTGCGAATAATCTTAATACAGATGAGGCAAAGAGATATTTTTTGAAAGCCTATGAGCTAAACAGAAATGATGAGTCATTAAGAGGGTATCTTATAGTGTTTGCATCGGGAAGTGATTCGGCAACCTTGAAGCAGGAAATGCGTAAATTTGACCTGGATGATGATAATTTTGAGAATCTTATATTAGAGATTGGCGATTCAAATGAAGATGTAAGAGAAATGACTATTTATTCAATGCTTCAGAGAGCTATTTATAATAGAATGAATAAGGATATGATTGATTACGATAAACGTATGGATATAATACTCGGTCAGTTAAAGGATGAATTCAGAGAGCAGGCGATTTAATGGGGTTAAAAGACAGAATAAAAAAATATCTGATTGAAGAGCCTGAGGAGGAAGTATCTGACGTAGAGCCTGAAAAGAAGGAGAAAAAAAAGTCTGAGAGGAAGAAACGTTCTTCAAGGAAAAAGGCATCAGAGGGTAATGATGATATAAAGGAACTTCAGGAAGAGATAAAATCAGTAAAAGCGAACAGAAAAAGTGACAACGAACGTGCCGTTGTTAAAGATGTCTGTGAGCAGCTTGTAGATGTTTCGTATCATATGGAAGATATGAAACAGGAATATAAGGTCGTTACTGACTATCTGGTGGATATTCAGAAGATTGAAGAACTTCCGATACAGATGGCGAATGAGATAATTGATACGGCAAAAAGTATAGAGCTGTTAGAGAGAGATAAACAAAAATACATAGCCTCAGAAAATCTTCTTACTATGGAACAATACAATAAAATTGCGGCTCATGAAGACGATGTCATAAAAACTATCAGAGAATTAAACGAGATGGAAATGCGTGACGGAATGCTTAAAAGTGATATGGGCTATCTCGAAGGTGAGAAGGATGATCTGGAATATCTAAGAGATGAATATTCGGACAGCATTGGCAGAATAAGAGGTTTTATGATTGGTGTTTTTTTTGTGTGCTTTATGGCTATGGCCGGACTTATACTCTATGCATTGACAAAGAGGGATAATGTGACGGTGTATGCCTTAGGCGTAGGTGCCCTTCTCATGTTGGCATTTGCCATATCATATGCAAAGTACCTGGATTACAATGCTGATATTAAAGATTTGGATGCCAAACATAAAAAAGCAATTTCTTTACTTAATAAGGTTAAAGTAAAATATATAAATAATGTTAATGCAATTGATTATCTTTATGAGAAATTTGGCGTAAATTCGTGCAAAGAACTTGAGTATCAATGGGAGCAGTACAATACTATGGTAAGCGATGCTCTTAAATATTCCAGAACGAATTCAGACTTAAGATTATTTAAGGATGAGCTTGTAAAGAAACTTAAAAAGATCGGCGTATCTGATGCAGAGGTATGGACAAGACAGACAAATGCACTTATAGACAGACGTGAAATGGTAGAAATAACACACAGTCTCAACGTAAGACGCCAAAAGCTTAGAGAGAAACTTGCAACCTGTGAGCAGATTAAGAGCAATGCAACTACGGCACTTAAAGCTGCCATTGAGGAGAAACCTGAATTAAAGAAATACATAGCAGAAATTTTAGAGTCGTACAGACTTGATTTATTATAAAATAACCGGAGGATTAATTATGGCTAAGGAACTTGACAAAAATTATAACCCATCTGAAATCGAGGGAAGGATATATGATAAATGGGTAGAAAATAAGTATTTTCATGCAGAGGTTGACAGAAGTAAAAAACCGTTTACTATTGTTATGCCTCCTCCTAATATCACAGGACAGCTTCATATGGGACACGCACTTGATAATACCATGCAGGATATTCTTATAAGATTTAAGAGAATGCAGGGATATAATGCCTTGTGGCAGCCGGGTACCGATCATGCGGCTATTGCTACTGAAGTAAAGGTTATTGAGTCCTTGAAAGAGCAAGGCATTGATAAGCAGGATTTAGGTCGTGAGGGCTTTCTTGAGAAGGTTTGGGACTGGAGAAGAGAATATGGCGGACGAATTGTAAATCAGCTTAAGAAAATGGGTTCATCGGCTGATTGGGACAGAGAACGCTTCACTATGGATGAGGGCAATAACAAGGCTGTAACAGAGGTTTTTTGCAAGCTATATGATAAGGGATATGTTTACAAGGGTTCAAGGATAGTCAACTGGTGTCCTGTATGTCAGACTACCATATCGGATGCTGAGGTAGAACACGAGGAGCAGAATGGCTTTTTCTGGCATATTAATTATCCGGTAGTGGGAGAAGATGGAAGATATGTTGAGATCGCAACTACAAGACCGGAAACACTTCTTGGTGATACTGCAGTTGCAGTAAATCCTGAGGATGAGAGATATCAGGATATAATCGGTAAAATGCTTAAGCTTCCTCTTACCGACAGGGAAATACCTGTTATAGCTGATTCATATGTAGATAAGGAATTTGGTACAGGCTGTGTTAAGATTACCCCTGCACATGACCCTAACGACTTTGAGGTTGGTAAGAGACATAACCTTGAAGAGATAAATATAATGAATGATGATGCAACCATCAATTCTATCGGCGGAAAGTATGCCGGTATGGACAGATACGAAGCAAGAAAGGCAATGGTCGATGATTTAGAGGCACAGGGACTTCTTGTAAAGGTTGTTCCTCATACTCATATGGTTGGTACTCACGACAGATGTAAGACTACGGTTGAGCCGCTTGTTAAACCTCAATGGTTTGTAGCCATGGAAGAGATGGCTAAGCCGGCGAAGCAGGCTGTTGTTGACGGAAAGCTTAAACTTATTCCTGAAAGAATGGATAAGACATATTTTAACTGGCTTGACAATATAAGGGACTGGTGTATTTCAAGACAGCTCTGGTGGGGACACAGAATACCTGCATGGTACTGTCAGGATTGTGGAGAGACTATTGTCAGCAGAGAAACTCCTTGTGAATGCCCTAAGTGTAAGAGTAGGAATTTAAAGCAGGATGAAGATACACTTGATACGTGGTTTTCATCTGCACTTTGGCCGTTCTCTACTCTTGGATGGCCGGAAAAAACAGAGGATTATGATTATTTCTTCCCGACTGATGTACTCGTTACAGGATATGATATAATATTTTTCTGGGTTATAAGAATGGTATTTTCATCCATTGAGCAGACGGGTGAGCTTCCGTTCCATACAGTTCTTTTCCACGGCTTAGTACGTGATGAATTGGGACGTAAGATGAGTAAGTCTCTGGGAAATGGTATCGATCCGCTTGAAGTTATAGAAAAGTACGGTGCAGATGCACTTAGATTTACACTTGTTACAGGTAATGCTCCGGGTAATGATATGCGTTTTTACTGGGAGAGAGTTGAGGCAAGTCGTAACTTTGCAAACAAGATATGGAATGCATCAAGATTTATTATGATGAATATTGAGAAGGCAGATACAAGTGATGTCAACCTTGATAAGCTTAACTTGGCAGATAAGTGGATATTATCAAAGATGAATTCGCTTGTGAAAGAAGTCACTGATAATATGGAGAAATACGAGCTTGGTATAGCTGTATCCAAACTGTATGATTTCATATGGGAGGAATTCTGTGACTGGTATATAGAAATGGTTAAGCCAAGACTCTGGAATGATGAGGATGAGACCAAGGCAGCGGCACTTTGGACACTTAAGACTGTACTTATAAACTGCCTTAAGCTTCTGCATCCTTATATGCCTTTTGTTACAGAAGAGATATATACTACACTTACTGCGGATGATAATTCTTATGATGAATCAATTATGATATCTGCATGGCCAAAGTTTAAGGATGAATATGTATTTACTGAGGATGAGGCAGCGGTTGATAAAATCAAGGAAGCAGTAAGAAGCATAAGAAATATAAGAAGTGAGATGAATGTTGCACCAAGTAAGAAAGCAACGGTATATGTGGTTTCTTCAAAGCAGGAAATCCGAGATATATTCGAAGCAAGTAAGAGCTTCTTTGCAATGCTTGGATATGCGAGCGAGGTAATAATTAAAGAGGATAAGAGTGGTATTGCAGACGACGCGGTATCTGTGGTTATACATGATGCTGCGCTTTATATGCCGTTTGCTGAGCTCGTTGATATAGAGAAAGAGATTGAGAGATTAAGCAAGGAAAAGGATAGACTTTCCGGAGAGATTAAGAGAGCATCGGGTATGCTTAATAATCCTAAGTTTGTCGATAAGGCACCTGCTTCGAAGGTAGAAGAAGAAAAAGCAAAGCTTAAGAAATATACCGAGACATTAGAACAGGTATCAGAGAGACTCGCACAGCTTAAATAAAAATGTAATCGGCATATTCGGAGATTTAAATCCGATTATCCGGATGGAGAATGTTATGGATAGTGAAAAGTTATTAAGAAAGAAAATTGAACAGCTGCTTATTATTCCGGTAATCTCATCTGTTATGCTTGTTGCTATGTGTGTAGGATTATTTTTTATAAATCAAAAGGGCGCAATAATAGCAAGTATTGTAGTTGGAATATTTATTATAATTGAGGTTGGAATTCTCATTTGGGGAAAGACATCTCTTACACCGCTTTTGTTTAATTTTTCGATGCAACACAGTCAGGTGCAAAAACAGCTTCTTGATGAATTCGCAGTACCTTATGCGATACTTGATACGGATGGCAAGATTTTGTGGGGAAACCGGCCTTTTATAGATGCTTTTGGCGAGGGTGTGAAAAAACGTATCAAACGCAGCATAACAAACTTTTTCCCTGAAATTACAAATGATTATCTTATTTCCGGTGAAAATGTTAATCTGGATTTAAAATATGATGATGTAGAGTATTCTGCACTTATCAAAAAAATAAATAATGAAGATGGTGAGGTTATTGCCTTTTATCTTTTCGATGTTACAGAGCTTAAGAGATATAAGCGTGAGAATGAAGAACAGAAGCTTGTATCAGGACTTATTTATATAGATAATTATGATGAAGTAATGGATAATACTGAGGAAGTAAGACATTCTCTTGTTGAAGCACTTGTAGACAGACGAATAAATATGTACTTAAGTACAATAGATGCGATAGGAAAGAAGATAGAGAAGGATAAATATTTCTTCGTATTCAGACAGAAATATCTCCCTCAGCTTCGTGAAACCAAATTTGCTATATTAAATGAGATTAAGAGTATTAATGTAGGTAATGAGATTCCGATTACACTTAGTATAGGTATAGGTGCTGACACTGACAGCTTCAGCGAGGCTTATGAGTATTGTCGAACTGCTATAGGTATGGCACTTGCAAGAGGCGGTGATCAGGTAGTTGTAAAATATGGCGATAAGATAACATATTTCGGTGGTAACAGCGCAGGTACAGAGAAGAGTACGAGAGTAAAGGCAAGAGTAAAGGCACAGGCGTTTAAGGAACTTCTTGCGAATAAGGACAATGTTCTCATTATGGCTCATAAGCGTCCGGATGCGGATGCATTTGGTTCTGCAGTCGGTGTGTACAGGCTTGTTAAGACCTTGAATAAAAATGCACAGATAGTTATTAATGAAGAAACCTCTGCCATAAAGCCTCTTATCAGTGGTTTCAGAGGTAACAGTGTATATGGCGATGATATGATTATATCAAGCGAAAGAGCTATTAACAGTGTTAATTCGGATACATTGGTGGTAGTCGTAGATGTAAATAAGCCAAGTATGACTGAATGTGAAGAGCTTCTGTCACTTGCTAAGAGTGTAGTTGTATTTGACCACCACAGACAGTCGAATGAAAAGATTGATAATGCAACACTTTCCTATATTGAACCGTATGCATCATCAGCTTGTGAGATGGTTGCAGAGATGCTTCAATATATCGAAGAAAAGGTTAAGATACGACCTATAGAGGCAGATGCTATGTATGCCGGCATAGTTATAGATACGAATAATTTCCTGACAAAGACCGGTGTCAGAACTTTTGAGGCGGCATCGTACTTAAGACGTTGCGGTGCAGATGTGGTAAGAGTAAGAAAGATGTTCAGAGAGGACTTTACTTCTTACAGACAGCTTGCAGAGGGTGTGCTTAATGCAGAGATATACAGAGATGGATTTGCAATATCAAGTGTCAATCCTGAGGGAGCAGAAGCACCGACGGTCATTGCGGCAAAGGTTGCAAATGACCTGCTTAATATCGAAGGTATAAGAGCTTCATTTGTTGTAACAGAGCAGGGTGGAGTGGCTTATATAAGCGCACGTTCTTCTGATGATATGAATGTTCAGGTTGCAATGGAAAAATTGGGCGGTGGCGGACATGCCAACGTCGCAGGAGCACAGCTTACCGGAGTATCCATAAGTGATGCTATTGATAAGATAAAAGAATTGCTTGATGATATGTATAAAAACGGAGATATATAGGGAGGGACATATTAGATGAAGGTTATATTGCTTCAGGATGTAAAAAGTCTTGGTAAAAAGGATGAGATAGTAGAAGTTTCAAATGGCTATGCAAGAAATTTCGTATTGCCTAAGAAGGTTGGTGTAGAGGCAACTCCTAAGAATCTTAATGAGCTTAAGCTTAAGAAAGCACACGAGGATAAAGTTGCTGCTGAGAAATTAGCTGAGGCAAAAGCATTGGCAGAAAAGATGAAGGATGAGAGCATCACCGTATCTCTTAAGGTAGGTGAAGGTGGTAAGACCTTTGGCTCTGTGTCCTCCAAAGAAATTGCCGAAGAAATGAAGAAGCAGCTTGGTTATGATATAGACAAGAAAAAAATTGTATTAAAAGAATCTATAAAGAGTGTTGGAACACACATAGTTGATATAAAGTTACATAGTAAGGTAACGGCACAAATTAGCGTTAAGGTGGCAGAAGGTAAATAATGGATGATAATAGCATAAGAAGAATACAACCGCATAATAATGAGGCTGAACAGGCTGTTATCGGTGCTATCCTTATGGACAGAGATGTTATATCTGAAATCTCTGACAAACTGTCACGTGCTGATTTTTATAATGCCCAATATGGTATTATATATGAGGCTATGAATGAGCTCTATAACGAAGGCAGAGAGATAGACGTTATAACTTTAAGTGATCGTCTTAAGACTAAAGATGTACCTGAAGAGATAAGCAGTCTGGAAAACCTGTCCAATATAGTGGCAGCTGTTCCCGTATCGGCAAAGGCAAAAGACTATGCTGAGATAATAGTTGATGATTCAATATTAAGACGTTTGATAAAGCTTAACGAGGATATAACCAAGGAATGTTATCTTTCTAAGGAATCAGTTGATGTTATATTAAATGAGGCAGAGCAGAATATATTCAGACTTGTCCAGAATAGAAACGGAACAGGTAAATTCAAGGAGACAAGAGATATAATTGTTGAGGTACTTGAGGATATAGAGAAGGCTGCCAGAAATCAGGGACAGATAACAGGTTTATCTACAGGCTTCAGAGATTTAGACAATCTTTTGACAGGAATGAATGGCGGTGAGCTTATATTGGTTGCAGCAAGACCTGCGATGGGTAAGACTGCATTTGTACTAAATATAGTTCATTACCTTTCAGTAATGAAGAATATACCGAGTGTTATTTTTTCACTTGAGATGAGCCGCAAACAGCTAATGTCAAGAATTATCGCAATGGATGCGATGGTAGATTCAAAGGCACTTAAATTAGGCACTTTAAATGATGATGAATGGGATAAAGTTATAGAATCTGCCAATGTCTTAAGCAGGGCACCTATTTATATTGAGGCCGATTATGCAGTAACGATGTCAGACCTTCGTTCAAGATGCAGATATCATAAGCAGAACAATGGTGTTCAGCTCATAGTTCTTGACTACCTTCAGCTTATGAGTACAACCAAGAATGTCGAGTCAAGACAGCAGTTTATATCGGATATTTCAAGGTCACTTAAAAACCTCTCGATAGAGCTTGATGTGCCTATTATAGCATTATCACAGCTTAGCAGAGGTGTTGATTCAAGACCTGATCATAAGCCGGTTCTTTCAGATCTTCGTGAATCCGGTGCCATAGAGCAGGACGCAGATGTGGTTATGTTCATATATCGTGATGAGTATTATAATCCGGAGACAACGACTAAACCACAGACAGCTGAGATTAATATAGCCAAGCACCGTAATGGAGAAGTTGGAAGTGTTGATTTAAGATGGATTGGAAAATACACGAAGTTCGCAGACCCTGAGAAATATTATCAGCCGCCACAGTAGAAGGTCGATTATGTCGTGTGATATATCCTGAGTGCAAATATCAGCGTTGCTATAAAGGTCTGCCGCAGACACGTTCTCACTCCGTGTTCGCTGTAGGCTCACTAAATTCAAAAAATGGAGAATATCATTTTTATCTGTATGCAAGCATACATTAAAAACTGATATTCTCCATTTTTTTCATTAAGTGAACACAGCTCACAAGGGTCTGCTTGCAGACCTTATAGCACCACTGATATTCGTACTCAGTATATATCCGCTCCATACTCGACACGCTGCGCGTGGTGAGTGATGATGTTAAAGGAAAAGCTAATGCCACATCATATAATCATGTGGTATAATACACAGGAAATAGGTAAAATAGTGGAAAACAACATAACTTAAAAGCCTTAACTTAATGAACTGGAGGTTGATAGCTAATGGATGTTTCATATTGTAAAAAATGGTGGGATAAAAGAAAAAAGATGATTGATGAAATTTCAAAATCAGATGCTGAAATTTTGCATAATAAAGGAGA
>JAFTFE010000046.1 GCA_017449765.1 Lachnospiraceae bacterium
TTATCATTTGAAACAGATAAATTTTCAACGTATGCATTAGCTTATACTGATACAAAAAAGGAAGAAGTAACAACAGAAGCAACGACAACAGAAGCGCCAACAACGGAAGTACCGACAACGGAAGCGCCAACAACAGAAGCGCCAACAACAGAAGCGCCAACAACAGAAGCACCGACAACGGAAGTACCAACAACAGAAGCGCCAACAACGGAAGTACCGACAACAGAAGCGCCAACAACGGAAGTACCGACAACAGAAACACCTACAACTAAGGTTGATACACCGACAACCGAAGCTCCAAAGACAGATACACCAAAAGCACCGACAACAGGAGATAAGATTAATTTAGGTGTAATAGTTATGTTGATGATTGATTCTGTTATGGCAGGACTTTACCTTACACTTAGAAGGCGTTTGATGAAGTAGTTGGTATAATATTAGTAATCGGGAACAACTCCTGATTTCTCCGCTGCGGAGAGTTTAAATATGAGCAGAATATAAATAGTTGTAAGAAAGAGATTCTGATATTTCGGAATCTTTTTCTTTTGAGAGGGATTTTAAATTTCTATGGATAAAACATTACCTTTGTGATATTATATTAGTAAGAAATTGGGGTGATACAATGAGCGATATAGCAAAAGAAATATTAGATAATGTCGATATATCTATTGAGGGTATTTCAGAAGAAGGACTGAAAAATATACAAATTAAGGTTAATGATATTTCTAAAGAGTGGGAAGAAATAGGTATAACCAACGATTTTATTTTCTGCAAGATAATGCAGGATAAGGAATTACTTGCAGAGTTAATTCGTATGATACTGCCGGAAGTAGAATTTACGGATTTAATTATTACAGCACAAAAATCCATAGAACTTGGCAGGGATATACATGGTGTAAGATTTGACATTTATGTAAAGAGTGATGATGGAACTGTTATTGAGATAGAAATGCAGGTACTTAACAGAGGTAATCTTCCTCGCAGACTTCGTTTTTACAGTTTAATGGCAGATTCGGATATGCTTGAAAAGGGCGTTGTCTACAGTAACTTAAAGGATAGCTATATCATAGCGATATGTCCTTTTGATTATTATAATAAAGGACTTCATAAGTACACATTTACAAACAGATGCCATGAGATACCTGAACTTGAAATGAATGACGGCACAACTAAGATTGTATTAAATGCTGTGGGTACGGCGGATGATGTTCATGGAAGCTTGAAAGAGTTTCTTGATTATGTAGCCGGTAAACCGTCAGATGATGAAAATGTAAAGAAGTTGGAAGCAGCGGTATATAAAGCACGTCAAAATAAGGAATGGAGGTCGCTGCAGTCCTGTGGACTGCGTTAAGCGAGGACCGAGCCGGGAGGCGAGACGAGTATATGACACTTATTATGAGAGATTTGGAAAATAGAGAAATTGGTATTGAGGAAGGACGCAGTCAACGTGACAGAGAAATAGTAGAAAAAATGTTGAAAAAGGGGAAAACTGTAGAAGAAATAGTTGATTTATGTGATTTTTCTACAGAGTTTGTTGAGTCAGTGCAGGAAAGCCTTTTTGTATCGCAATAAAAATCTTATATTTTTTAAAAATTAAAACCCTTATCGGATCATTGACCGGTAAGGGTTTTCTTTGTTGTAATCTAATTTGCAAACATATTTTTTAAAGTATCTATCATACTTCCAAAGCTGAATATACATACAAAAGCTATAAGTAATATGCCTGATACCCCGTCCCCGGGGCAAAAATGTAAAATATTTGCCTGATTCATATAGTTGTGGTAAAATATCTTCGTCAACGGTAGAAATATAGAGAGGTCATTATGGATTACGAGTTATTATTAAAAAAAGCTGAAGAGATAGCAACAAAAGCACATAAGGGACAGTATGACAGATGCGGTGTCGAGTACATAAATCATCCGAGAACTGTGGCTTCATTTGTGGATGAGCCGAAGCTTAAGATTATAGCATGGCTTCATGATACTATTGAGGATACTGACATAACCGAATCGGACTTAAGACCTATATTCGGTGACGAGATAACCGATGCGGTTGTTACGCTTACCAAGTCACAGGATGAGGACTATTTTGATTATATCGAAAGAGTCAAAAAAAATCCTCTTGCTATAAAAGTCAAGATGGCTGATTTAACTCACAATATGCAACCTGAAAGAATTAAAGAACCTACTGATAAGGATTATCAAAGGTTGGAAAAATACAAAAAAGCCTATGCAATACTTGAAAAGGAAGTCTGATATTGTAATTATTTAATGGATAAATTTTGTATTTACCTATATTGTTTTTTTAATAACGAGATGATATAATATTTTTTGTTGTAAGCTTCTGTGGCTCAGTTGGTAGAGCGTCGCATTCGTAATGCGTAGGTCGTGGGTTCGAGTCCCATCAGAAGCTTTTGGGCAATGTTAAATAAAAAGCATCAGGAGGGGATAAGTATGGAGGTTATAGACATGACTGAAAAAGAGATGCAGAGCATCAAAATGTCCACGTTATATGAACTTAGACTTATCTTCACACAAGGAGAAAAAAAGGAGTATACAACAGAGGAAATAGTCGAGCTTTTGGACAAGATAGCAACAGCTACGGAACAAAGATAAAATGACTATGGTAAAAGCGGTATTGCCACCGCTTTTATTGTTATAAAAAAAAAGGGGGAAACAAATTATGTATCAGATTAACAATTTATTTGACAATCAGAATATGCCGTGTATCAATCAGCTTGGACAGTACAGGGTGTTTGAACACCAGCAGGACTTGTCGGTTACACCGGGAACTGCTGCCACGGAATATTTTGCATCTAAGATGAATGTACGCAAAAGACAGGTACTTGTCGAACTTAACAACACCGGAACTAAAGTTCAGGCAGGTGCTATGCAGTGGATGATAGGAAATGTATCTATGTCATCAGGCGTCAAAGCAGGTAATTTCTTAGGCAAGATGGTAGGTGCTGCCGTAACCGGTGAAACTATGGCTAAGCCGGAGTATGTAGGTCAGGGTTATGTTATGCTTGAACCTACTTACAAGCATATAATTATGGTAGATGTTGCACAGTGGGGTTCAATCGTACTTCAGGATGGTTTATTCCTTGCCTGCGACAATACTTTACAGGACAAGGTTGTGGCAAGAAGTAATCTTTCTTCTGCAGCACTTGGCGGAGAGGGCTTATTTAACCTAAGTCTTATTGGACAGGGTATTGCGGTATTAGAAAGTCCTGTACCACAGCAGGAACTTATATCCTTTAATCTTCAGGATGACGAGGTTAAGATTGACGGAAATATGGCTATCGCCTGGTCGGGCTCATTGCAGTTTACTGTAGAAAAATCAGGTAAATCTTTACTTGGCTCTGCAGTATCCGGTGAGGGACTCGTAAATGTTTACAGAGGTACGGGAACTGTGCTTATGGCTCCTACAGATAAATAAATTTAGATGTTTTTTGTTAATAAAAGGAAAGTTATATGAGCAGCAAAGATGAACGCTATGATAAATTAGATAATACGGCAAATCTTTTCCCTATGATTGTCAGTGAGAGTATGAGTAATGTATATAGAATTTCAGTGACGTTAGAATATGATGTTGTGCCTGATATTCTTCAAGGTGCTCTCGAAAAGGTCCTGCCATATTTTGATGTGTTTAATTCCAAGATGACAGAGGGAATGTTCTGGTATTATTTTGAGACGAATAATAACAGTGCTCCGCGTGTAGAGGCGGAGGACACATATCCGTGTCGATATATCAATGCACATATGAATAAAGATTATCAGTTTAGAGTGTCGTATTACAAGAATCGTATTAATCTTGAGGTTTTTCATGCCGTGACAGATGGTAATGGTGCTTTGGCTTTTCTTAAGGAGATAACTTATCAGTATTTAAGAGACAGGTATCCGGAACTAAAGGAGACCAACAAAGATATTCTTCATTCGGATACCTCTCTTGATAAGGAAGACAGCTATCTTAAAAATTATAAAAAGAGCAAGAAGAAAAAGTATAAAAAAGAAAAAGCTTTCATCATAGAGGGCGAGAAGCTTACACCGCCCGAATTAGGAATTATACATGGATATATAGGTATAGACAGTATAAAAAATGCAGCCAAGCGATATGGGGTTACGATTAACCAATATCTTCTTGGCACTTTTGCGTGGGCGGTATATAAGGAATGTATGAAATCCCAGGCGGGAAAAAAACCTTTCTCTGCCTGTGTTCCGGTCAACTTAAGACCTTATTTTGACTCAACTACTTTGAAGAATTTTTTTGCCATAGTCTCGGCAACATTTTATCCAAAGAAGGACGATTACACCTTTGAAGAGGTTTTAACGGAGGTTGCGGAAGGATTGAAAAAGCAGGTTACAAAGGAAAACCTCGAGGATATATTATCTTACAACGTTTCAAATGAGGAGAATAAGATGCTGCGTATCGTTCCGCTTTTTCTTAAGAATATTGTTATGAAACGTGTGTACATGTCATCCGCAAAGGCTAATACCACAACGGTGACTAATCTCGGTGTAATAAATGTATTACCGGATTATGAAAAATATATAAATCATTTTTCAGCAGTACTTTCAACGTCTCCGGGACAGAATGTCAAGGGTGCGGTTTGTTCTTATAAAGATACTCTTGTATTTACTTTCAGTTCAGGTATCAGGGAGACACACGTGCAGAGAGCTTTTTTCAGACATATGGTCGAGGATGGTATAGATGTAACTATAGAAAGTAATGGTGCTTATTATGAATAGATGTAGAAAATGTAATGTGAATATACTGGATGATTCAATTATCTGTCCGTTATGTAAATCCGTGCTTGAATTGTCGGATGATATGGATAAGGATAAAAGAACAAATCTCGGTATGTATCAGTCCAAGTCAATAAGCTACCCTGATGTTATAAAGAAGCGTAAGGTTATAAGATTTGTTATCAGATTAAGTATATTTCTGTCAATTCTTATTGAAGCACTTTTGATACTTATAAATGTGCTTGGAGAAAGTGATAAAGCCTGGTCCTTGGTTACCGGAGCAATATTTGTATATATATGTTTTACGATTATTTATTCATTTCAGCGTAATGTAAGTCATAGGGCGAAGCTTGCGTTGCAGATGCTTGCAGCTATACCGCTTATACTTATTATAGACTATACCTATGGTGCAAACGGTTGGTCAATAAATTATGGCATTCCGATTATTGTACTTGTACTTGAATTGGT
Organism: Lachnospiraceae bacterium; assembly: GCA_017449765.1. Classification (GTDB taxonomy): domain Bacteria; phylum Bacillota; class Clostridia; order Lachnospirales; family Lachnospiraceae; genus Coprococcus_C. The sequence continues at coordinate 5,214 of JAFTFE010000046.1, forward strand.
GGTATTTATATTATCAATGGTTAATTTCAGAAATTGTCAGCTTTATCTTATGGTTTCACTGCTTGGAATCATAGTAAGTCTGGTTTGTGCGGTGGTTGTCGTATTGGGAGATTTCAAATTCGAACTTTTGGCGATTATTGCAGCTGCAGTTTCGATATTTGTATTTGCATTGATAGTGTTTTTAGGAGATAAAAAGTCTACGAGCGAACTTGCAAAGAGATTTAGGATCTAGTTAGTAAAGCGACAAGAAGGAGAAGACTATGGAACCAAGCAGACGTGCCAAGATGGTTATTACGGTTATTTCAGAATTTAATAAAAACAGTTATCTTCGCACACATCTAAGAGAAGAGAAAAGACCTGACAGTGATTTCGATAAGAATTTCAGATATCCGGAGCATTTGAAGAAGACACGTATTGATACTGAGAACTTTCCTATGGAGCTTCTTGAATGGACGGATAAGGAGGTCTTTGAGAATCCATCAGATAAGATTATCCTTCAGCTTCATGGCGGAGGTTATATTGGTGCATTTAAAAATATATATCGCACTATGGCAGGACTCTATGGCGAGGTAAGTAAAGGTGCGAGTGTGCTTACACCCGATTATAGAGTCGGACCTGAAAATAAACATCCGGTAGCGCTTTTTGATGCAGTGGCTGCGTATGACTGGATATTAGAGCAGGGATATACAGAGGATAGAATAATATTTGCCGGAGACTCAGCAGGAGGCGGACTTGCTATGGCGCTATGTCACTACCTAAAGGATAATAACAGAAAACTGCCATGTGCTATCGTTGCCATGTCTCCGTGGACAGATCTTCTGTCAACCGGAAGTTCTTATGAAGAGAATTATAGTGTGGATCCTGTATTTGGAAATGAGACACAGAATCTTATATATGATAATCCGTATGTAGAAGGCATTGACAAGAGTGATAAATATATTTCTCCGTTATATGGAGATTTTGACGGCTTTCCGCCTATGCTTATACAGGTGGGCTCAAATGAGATGCTTCTTAGTGATTCAACTCTTGTTGCGGATAAGGCAAAGGAAGCAGGTGTTCAAGTCAAGCTTTCAATTTACGACGGAATGTTCCATGTGTTCCAGATGGGAGCTAAGCTTATGCCGGAGTCTATGAGTGCTTGGACTGAGGTAGGAAGATTCTTAAATACTTTATGAGCGATATGAATTAAGCATAAATTTCTTAATGCTCCGACATTTTTGTAAGGAGGATTTATATGAGAACCGCGCTTTTTCAAATGAATATAATATGGGAGAATAAGGCACAAAACTTAGATAAGTTAAGATTGTGCCTTGATTTGTTACAGGATAAAAATGTTGAAATACTTTTTCTTCCTGAGATGTCACTTACGGGCTTTTCAATGAATACAGATGTTACTGCTGAAAAGGATGATTATACTCTTGAGAAAATAAGAGAATTTGCCTCAAGATATGGCATAGGTATAGGCGTCGGCTGGACTAAAAAAGGTGAAGACTCGTTATGCGAAAATCACTATACCATTGTCTCGGGGGACGTTGCCCCGGAGGACGGGGGTGCGGGGCGAAATGGACTTATCGAATCAGACTATATTAAGATACACCCTTTTGGTTATGATAATGAGGATAAATATTTCAGGGGAGGAGATAATCTGTCTGTCTTTCGGTTCTCGGATTTTTCTATAGGAACTGCTATTTGTTATGACTTAAGATTTGGCGAGATATTCACGAAGCTTTCTGAGCGGGCGGATTTGATTGTTGTACCTGCCAATTGGCCTGCATCAAGGGTTATGCACTGGGATACGCTGCTTAGGGCAAGAGCTATAGAAAATCAGTGTTATATAGCAGGGATAAACTGTGCAGGTATGATGAATGCCAAGAACTATTCGGGACATTCTGTGATATTTAATCCTGTTGGGGAGATGATAAGACCAACTATGATACTTGATATAAACAATAATATAATTGATGTGAATTCATATAATGGAGAATCAGAGGATGCTATATTAATTTACGATTTATCAAATGACGTTCAAAAGATAAGAACTGATTTTCCCGTAAAAAACGACAGAAAACCGGATTTATATAATACGTTGTAAAAAATTTGATTTCATGTTTTTGCTTTTTTCTGATTTAAAACTTAAAAATTTCTTAAAATATTACCGACTTTTTTCTTAAATGAATATTTGACATAATGTGACATATAGAGGAGGGATAAAATGTACAGCATATTAGTATGTGATGATGAAAAAGACATAGTAGAAGCGCTTACTATATATCTTGAGAGTGAAGGTTATAACATTTATAAAGCATATAACGGTGTTCAGGCGGTAGAAATGGTAGAAAATAATGATATACAGCTTGTGCTGCTTGATATTATGATGCCTGAGATGGATGGAATTACCGCAATGAATATGATTAGAAAAAAAAGTAATCTGCCTATTATACTTCTTACCGCAAAGGGTGAGGATACTGATAAAGTCCTGGGACTTAGTGTGGGAGCTGATGATTATATCACGAAGCCTTTTAATCCGGTGGAGGTTATTGCAAGAGTAAAGGCACAGCTAAGACGTTATATTACACTTGGCAGCAGTGTGATAAATGATAAGAAGGACAAGCTTATTATAAGAGGTATAGAACTTGATGATAAGGCTAAGAGTGTAACTTCTGATGGCAATCCAATAGCACTCACACCTATAGAATATAAGATTTTAAAGCTTCTAATGGAGAATCCGGGAGTTGTGTATTCACCAAAGCAGATATACAGAGAGGTTTGGCAGGATGCACCGCTTGGTGCAGAAGGAACTGTTGCGGTACATATCAGGCATTTGAGGGAGAAAATTGAGATTGACCCTTCTGAACCAAGATATTTAAAAGTTGTATGGGGACAGGGATACAAGTTTGAATAAAGGAAGTGTAATAATGGACAAATTAAGGAAAAGTACATTATTTAAGGTTGTAATTATAATAATTTTTATTGTGTCACTTTTAGCTTCTGCCATAAGTGGCATTGTCTCGGTCAGTCTCTATGTAGAGCATGCGCTTACCAAGCGCGGCAAGGAAGGACTTAAGTATGAAATTATAGAATCCATTGCACCAGAGTATAATGAATGGGCACGCGAATACTATCAAAGATATATTAATGGAGAGAATACATATTCCGACCAGGTTTTTTTCTCAGAGGAGAATATGAACTATTCATTTACGGCACAGGTTATCAGCGAGTCCGATGTTTATCCGATGCTTACAAATTATGAGACAGAGGATTACCAGTATAAAAACTCTTATTTTGCTGAAGTAAATATCGATGAAAACTATGATTATTATGAGCATAAGCTATCTAAGAAGGATATAGTTAATTCCGGAGCATATATGATGCTTAGCTATAACGATGTGATAAATCTCGGATTATTGGATTCGAATTTTACGGGATTGGAATTGTGGTACGAATCAGATTCTGATGAAGTAATATTGATTAACGCTAATCTTGTAAATACCCTCAGGGAAGATTTTATCAATAAAAACGGATATGATTTTTTTAGAAATGATGATTTGGAGGAGTATAAAGAACAAATATATTATTCGGATGAAGATGATTCGGATGTCTTGGTTTCGATAGAGGAAACAAAAGAATCAGACAGCGGAGAAATCAAGGATGATGTAACTGCGGCAGAGTTTGAGGATGAAGATGTAACGGTGGCAGAGCTTGATGGTTACGACGCAACTCCGGCAGAATCGGACGATGTGGATGCTGCCACAGTATACGACCAAGAAGTACATGACTATAGTGATATATATTATGATTATGAAAAGCTTATGTATTATGGTGAAGGATATGAATATATATATCATGACTACAGCGATTTCTATGATGCGGATAAACAGCTTGATAAGATAGATAAGCTTGAAATCAGCAATTTTAATGACAGCTTGTTTGACAGTTATAATATAAATATATTGACAGACGGTACTTATTATTATGTTCTTCAGAATGTTGATACGGTAAAGTCATATATCGATAAGCTTAAGAATTATAATAACGTTGATTACCAATTTGATTATGATATGGGATATATTGATGAGACTGATACAGTATTTATAGCTGCTTATGTTTATAAAACCGTAACAGTTGAGATAGACTGGTGCATAAAATCAAATCTTACCGCCTATGACCGGTTTTATAATTCACTGCTGCTTAGATATATAGATTTGCTGTCTTCATCGGTGATACCGGTGTTTATCATTTCACTGATAATGCTCATGCTATCAGGCGGTTTCATAATAGCAGTTGCCGGATATAAGAAGAATAGGGATGGGGTTTCGCTTGGAATCTTCGATAAGATACCTTACGATGTTGTATGGACAGCATTTGGTTTCATAGTGTTTCTTGCGCTTTATTGGTATGATGGAAATTGGGTGCATTACGGAAGTATTGAATCTGTAATTTTGGCAGCTATTATAATGTCTGTAGTTACCTTTTTTACATATATATTTTATTCGACGATTGTCAGACTTAAATGTGAGGGCTTTGCTTTCTTAAATAAAATGGTCGTGTTTAAGCTGTTGAGATTTATCATAAGCCTTCTCAAGAAGCTTTTTATAAAGTTAGGCAGTGCTGTTAAATATCTGTGGCAACATATTCACATATATGCAAAATATGTAATATGTATTGCTGCTGTAGCATTGGTAGAGCTTATAGTGGCAATGAGTGAGAATGCACCTTTGACTTTTGGTTTTATAGTCATTGAGAAAATAATTGTATCATTGATTTTAGCATATTCTCTTATCAGTATAGTGAAGATTAAAAAATATACCAAGCTTCTGGCTGATAGTGACATAAGCGGAGAACTTGATACCACGCATATATATGGAGCATTTAAGGGATATGCGGAGGATTTATCAAATATTAGTGACGGAATCGAAAGTGCAGTTAATAAACAGATGAAATCCGAGATGATGAAGACGGAGCTTATAACAAATGTCTCGCATGATATCAAGACTCCTCTAACTTCAATAATAAATTATGTTGATTTGCTTGAAAAGGAGAAGATAGATAACGATAAGGCAAAGGAATACATAGAGGTTTTAAATCGTCAGTCACAGCGCCTTAAGAAACTTATCATAGATCTGATTGACGCCTCAAAAGCTTCAACCGGAAATGTCGAGGTCAATGCAGAAAGGATAGATTTAGATGTTATTCTGACACAGATTAACGGAGAATATGAGGAGCAGTTTTCGGCAAAGAGTTTAAAGGTTAAGATTAATAATCACGTTGAAGATACTCATATTATGGCTGACGGAAGACATCTCTACAGAGTCTTTGATAATATCTTCGTGAACATTAAGAAATATGCTCAGGATGATACAAGGGTATACATAAATATAGATAATGATGACTCAGGGGATTTTCTGATTGTTATGATTAAGAATATTTCGGCTCAGGAGCTTAACATTTCGGGAGAAGAACTGATGGAACGTTTTACAAGGGGGGACCGCTCAAGAAATACTGAAGGAAGCGGACTCGGGCTTTCCATAGCCAAAAGCCTTATGGAACTTCAGGGTGGAAATATCAGAATAACCGTAGACGGAGATTTATTCAAGGTTGAACTTTTTATACCGCGAGCATAAATATATTGCAAAGAATGTCACGTATTATCGTGGCATTTTTTGCAATTTTTATGTTTGACACTATATATTTTTAGGACTATAATTAATCTCGAATTGTTAAAAAATTTACAAGGAAAGGAGTCTTTGATTTTGAGTAAAAAGAAGAGGACGACTGCCATCATTTTACTCATTGTGATAGAGCTTGTGCTTGCTGCCGGTATAGCATTTACGAACGGAGCGGTAGAAAAGCATGAGACTATCAAGGAAATGATGAGAGATGCAGTGCTTCATGAGGAAAACAGGATAAGCCTGTTTGGACTTTCGGTTAATCCGTCACTTATAGCGGGATTTACGGTTACGGCGATTATACTTTTGTTCGCCCTGATTGTAAGAATATGTGTTATTCCGAGATTCAAGAATGTGCCCGGCAGATTCCAGATGCTGCTTGAGACATGGGTTGGATTTTTCGAGAATCTTGCAAAGACGAACAGTCCACACAGCAACGGATTTTTAGGTGCGTATATTTTTGCGACAGGAACTTATGTCTTTACGGGAACGATGTTCGAGTTATTCGGACTGCAGGCGATAACTACAGAGGGACACTCGATATCACTTCCGGCACCGCTTGCAGATATAAATGGTGCAATTATGATGGGATGTTTATCATATCTTGTCATATTATCCGGCGGTATAATGAACAATAAGCTTAGAGGTGTGGGACTTACGCTTAAGGAGTTTTCACTTCCTTTGTCCATGAGCTTCCGTCTGTTCGGAGCTTTACTCTCAGGTATGCTGGTTACGGAGCTAATATATTTTACTTTGGGACTTTCAATATTGCTTCCGGTAGTAGTCGGTGTATTATTTACATTACTTCATGCGCTTATACAGGCATATGTACTTACACTTTTAACTTCCATATTCTACGGAGAGGTTTCGGAACCGCCAAAACCTAAAGAGAAGAAGGCAAAAAATGAAAAGAAAGAAAAACAGGATATTCAGTCGCCGGATGCTCAGGAAGCCTGATACAAGGACTGAATCAGTAACATTTAATATATTGTACAAATCTAATCGGAGGATAAGAAAATGAATATAAGAATATCAAAGAAGGTACCAATTGTATTAGCTGTAATAATCGTAATGTTGACGGTTTTAGTATTTGCTGCACCTAAGATTACACAGGCAAAGTCAGATGATGCAAAGGCTGTTGCAGTTGAGCAGACAGTAGTATCGGATGAAGCTGCTGCAGCTAATATCAAGGTTGCATTAAATGAGACAGAGACAGCAGAGATAAGTGAAGATAGTGAGGCAGATAATGCTGTCGGTTCAAAGGCAATGGCAGCTGCTATAGCGATAGGTCTTGCAGCTCTTGGTGGTGCGATAGGTATGGGACTTGCTATCTCCAAATCAGCAGAAGGTGTATCACGTCAGCCTGAAGCCAGTGGTAAGATACAGGGACTTATGATGCTCGGTCTTGTATTTATAGAGACAGTTGTTATCTATGCATTGGTTGTAGCGATACTTATAGTATTTGTAATGTAGCGAAGCGGGGTGTGTAATATGGTACTTACTGGATTACCTCTTAATATTGATTTTCAGCAGATATTACTTCATCTTGCCAACTTTGCGATACTTTTCTTTGGATTATATATCCTGTTGTACAAGCCGGTTAAAGATTTTATGGACAAGAGAGAGGCTCATTACAAGAGCCTTGATGATGAGGCAAATGAGAAGCTTGCAAGTGCCAAGGCAAGTGAGGAAGAATATCAGAATAAACTCAAAGCAGTTGATGATGAGATAGCCGACAAGAAGAAGGCTGCGGCAGCTGAGCTTGATATCTTACGTGCTGATAAAGAGAAAGAAGCTAAGAAAAAGGCTGATAAGATAGTAGATGATGCCAAGAAGGAAGCAGAGAGTGTTCGTGCAAATATTATCAACAGTGCAAGTAAGGATATAACTGATATGGTAAGTCAGGCTGCCGAGAAGATATTTATGAGTGATGATATTGAAAAGGCATATGATGTTTTCTTAGAGGATGCTGAAAGGAGCGTAAAGGATGGAAAATAATACTCCTGAAAAATCTATAGCATATCTCTACGCCAAGACAGCACCGTCCGATTCTCAAAAGAAAAGATTCGAGAGCTTTCTTAAGAGTAAATATGATAAGGATATAGAGCTTGAATGGGTGGCGGATAATGATATACGCGGCTTCAAGCTTGAATATGAGGGCGAGGTTTACAACTGGACAACTGAGGGAAGACTCGGACAGTTCAAGGATTTATTGTCAGAGATATCAGGCAGATATGCAAGCAAGTCACAGCCTGACCAGATGATAACACTCCTTAAGAAGTCGATAGATGATTTTTCATTAGAGGCTATACCGGAGGAGGAAGGCTTTGTAAAAACTGTCGGCGACGGTATAGTGGTTGTGACCGGACTTGATGCGGTAAGATACGGTGAGATAGTTGTATTTGAATCAGGTGTCAAAGGTATGGTACAGGATTTACGTCGCGGTGAAATCGGTGTCGTACTTTTTGGAGATGATGAGGATATAACAGACGGAAGCCGTGTCAGAAGAACCAAGAAGACAGCCGGTATAGCTGTAGGAGACGGCTTTGTGGGAAGAGTTGTGGATGCACTTGGCAATCCTATCGACAAGAAGGGAGATATTCCTGCACAGGATTACCGTGCGTTAGAGACTCCTGCACCAAGTATAATAGACAGACAGCCTGTTAATGAACCTATGGATACGGGACTTCTTGCTATTGATTCCATGTTTCCTATAGGAAGAGGTCAGAGAGAGCTTATAATAGGTGACAGACAGACGGGTAAGACGACTGTTGCACTTGATACAATATTAAATCAAAAAGGCAACGGTGTTATATGTATATATGTTGCGATAGGACAGAAGGCGAGCAGTGTGGCGCAGCTTGTGGCAACTCTTAATAAGCATGATGCAATGAGCTATACTATAGTCGTAAATGCTTCCGCATCTGACTCCGCTCCGCTTCAATATATTGCTCCATATGCGGGAACTGCACTCGGAGAATATTTTATGGAGCAGGGTAAGGATGTTCTTATCGTATATGATGATTTATCTAAGCATGCTATAGCGTATAGGGCATTAAGCCTTTTGCTTGAGCGTTCACCGGGACGTGAAGCATTTCCGGGAGATGTTTTTTATCTTCATTCGAGATTGCTTGAGCGTTCGGCGCATCTTTCTGCCGAGAAGGGTGGCGGATCACTTACCGCACTTCCTATAGTAGAGACAGAGGCAGGAGATGTATCAGCATATATTCCAACGAATATCATCTCCATAACTGATGGTCAGATATTCCTTGAGAGTGAACTTTTCTTCTCAGGTCAAAGACCTGCCGTAAATGTAGGTTTATCCGTATCCCGTGTAGGCGGTGCGGCACAGACTAAGGCTATGAAGAAGGCAGCAGGAAGTATAAGACTTGACCTTGCACAGTATCGTGAGATGGAGGTATTTACACAGTTCTCAAGTGATCTTGATGATACGACCAAGAGACAGCTTGTATACGGTCAGGGGCTTATGCGTCTTTTAAGACAGCCACAGAGCCACCCTATGAAGCTTCATGAACAGGTGATTACATTGGTGGCTTCGACTGCGCATGTGATGCAGGATATACCTCTTGAGAGTATGCTTGATTTTAGAAATAAATTATTTGGATATTTTCATGAGAATCAGATGAGTCTTTGTAATAGGATAGATGATACGGGGCTTTTGTCCGATGATGACAAGCAGGTCATAATTGATGAGGCGTCAAAATATAGGGATGAGTATATAAGTAACCTTAACAGCGGGGATGGTGAGTAGGATTGCCGAGTACAAAGGTGATTAAGAACAGAATCACAAGTGTTAAAAATACAAAGAAAATCACGAATGCCATGTATCTAATTGCATCCACGAAGATGAGAAAAGCTAAGTCGGAGCTTGATTCGGCAAGACCTTATTTTGATATAGCAGAGCGTGAGATAAAGAGGATATTTGAGACGAAATCAAATGTTGACAGTAAGTTCTTTTATCCTGAATCAGGAAGAAAGCCTGCGGAGAACTATGCTTATCTTGTGGTTACTGCGGACAAAGGTCTGGCAGGAGCTTATAATCATAATATTATAAATGCTGCCGAGGAAGAGATGAGACGGCATAAGAATATTAAGCTTTATGTGGTCGGAGAATACGGCAGACAACATTTTCATAAGCATAAGATTCCGATAGAAAAGACGTTTCTTTACACGGCACAGAATCCAACCTTTAGGAGAGCCCGCGAGATTGCGACAATTCTTCTGATGGAATACAGACTTGGCAATGTGGATGAGATTAGAGTTATATACAGCAACCTGAAGAGCGGTGCTGATTCAGAGGTTGTTGTGCAGAAGCTTCTTCCGTTTGACAGGGCGGATTTTGGAGGTAAACCAAAAGCCGAAAGTCGATTCAATCATGATCCGGATGATAAGGGTGAGGATTATGAATTCTATCCATCGGCTACAAGTGTATTGGACAATATAGTTCCAAGTTATGTAGCGGGATTTTTATACGGAGCGTTGGTAGACAGTTTCTGTAGTGAGCAGAATGCAAGGATGGCAGCCATGAGTGCCGCAAATGACAATGCGGAGGAGCTTTTGGGAGAGCTGTCCATAGAATATAACAGAGTGCGACAGGCAGCTATAACCCAGGAGATAACAGAGGTTGCAGCCGGAGCGAAGGCACAGAAGAAAAAGAGACAAAGGGAGGCGGCAAAAAATGAATAAGGGTAAGATTGTTCAGGTCTCAGGACCGGTTGTAGATGTCCGCTTTGATGATGGTAACCCGCCGAAGTTAAGAGAGGCGCTTACCGTAGATGTAGATGGCGAGAAGAAGACTATGGAGGTAGCCCAGCTTCTCGGGGATAATGAAGTAAGATGTATAATCCTCTCACAGAGTGAGGGACTTGCAAGAGATATGGAAGTTACCGCTACGGGTGCAGGTATAACCGTTCCTGTCGGTAAACCGACTATAGGTCGTATGTTCAATGTGCTTGGTGAGCCGATAGATGGTGGTGAGGTTATTCCGGAAACTGCTGAAAGATGGAATATCCACAGGAAAGCACCGGATTTTGCAGATCAGAGTACAAGTGTTGAGATACTTGAGACAGGTATAAAGGTCGTTGATTTGCTCGAGCCTTATGCAAAGGGCGGTAAGATAGGACTTTTCGGTGGTGCCGGCGTTGGTAAGACCGTACTTATACAGGAGCTTATTCATAATGTCGCTATGGAGCACGGAGGATATTCGATATTCACAGGTGTCGGAGAGCGTAGCCGTGAAGGTAATGACTTATGGAGCGAGATGAAGGAAAGCGGAACGATAGATAAGACTGCTATGGTATTCGGACAGATGAATGAGTCACCGGGCGTAAGAATGAGAGTGGCTTTATCAGGTCTTACTATGGCAGAGTATTTCCGTGATGTTGAGAATAAGGACGTACTGCTTTTCATAGATAATATATTCAGATTTGTACAGGCAGGTTCAGAGGTTTCAACACTTCTCGGACGTATGCCGTCTGCGGTTGGTTATCAGCCGACTCTTGCACAGGAGATGGGAGAGCTTCAGGAGAGAATTACTTCTACCGGAAGCGGTTCTGTAACCTCGGTTCAGGCAGTATATGTGCCCGCGGATGACCTGACTGATCCTGCACCTGCCACGACATTTTCACACCTTGATGCTACAACGGTTCTCAGCAGAAAGATTGCTGAGCAGGGTATCTATCCTGCGGTTGATCCTCTCGAGTCAACCTCGCGTATTCTTGAGGCGGATATTGTAGGTGAAGAACATTACCGTGTAGCACGTACAGTACAGGAATATCTTCAGAAATATAATGAGTTACAGGATATCATTGCCATACTCGGTATGGATGAATTATCGGATGCAGATAAACAGGTGGTTAATCGTGCAAGAAAGATTATTCGTTTCTTGTCACAGCCTATGTATGTTGCTGAGAAGTTTACCGGTAATCCGGGTGTATTTGTTCCGCTTGCCGAGACTATAAGAGGCTTTGGTGAGATTTTGAGTGGTAAGTATGATGATTTACCGGAAGCGGCATTCTATAATGTCGGCACGATAGATGATGCTGTTGCCAAAGCAGATAAGATACGAGGTGAGGCTTAGTGGAGCATACTTTTAAAGCACGTATATATGAAGCGGACAGTCCTTTCTTCGAAGGAGAACTTAAAGGGATTGTCGTTCCTACCATAGATGGCGAATATGGCGTCTTAGCTCACCACAGGAATGTTGTAGTGGCGATTGTACCGGGGACTTTACATTACACTTTACCTGATGATACGGTAGAATATGCTATAGTTTCTGAAGGCATAATGCGTATCGAGAATAATGATGTTCTTCTTCTGGTTAATTCTGCTGAAAGACCTGATGAAGTAGAAGCAAGGCGTGCAAAAGAAAAGGAAGAGGAGCTTATCGAAGCAAGACTTCAGAAGAAGAGTGTTGAGGAGTATCTTGAGGCGGAGCTTATGCTGCAGAGGGCAGCAGCGGGGCTGCGAGACAAAGGACACAAATTAGAATAAAATTATATCAGGGTTGGTTTATAGACCGGTGGTCTTGGAATGTAGACGGTGCCATAGTTAGCTCTTGGATCAATATATTATAAAGTATGCCTTTGTCATAGGGCTTCGGTGTTATAAGGGTTTGCCAAGAACCCGTTCTCACTCGGATAAAAGCGTAGGGGATACTAAGCAAATCAAAAGAAGAATGATATTATTGCTGTTCGCAATATATCATTCTTCTTTCGCTTTACAAGTACCCACGCTTTTATACGGTTCTTTTGCAAACCCATAACCCCTACGCCGCTATTGACAAACGGCATATAAATATACTTTGGTGAAGTGTCCAAGAGCTAACTGTGGCACCGCCTACGTTCCAAGACCACCCTCTATCTCGCCAACGGCTCGATAGAGATATAGATACATTATAAATGTGAGCCGTTATATATTTTTTGTATTTGCTTAGGTTGAAACATTTTGTCAAGGTTGTAGTTTGTGTTGATTTATGTATGTGGTGTGATATAATGGCAAGAAAAATTTATTGCACAATATGACAAGGGGATGATTTTACAAAATGAGTAAGCTTTTATTATTTGATTTAGATGGAACTTTGCTTAGGACAGATAAGACTGTTTCCAATAGGACACTTGAAATGTTGGAGAGGTGTAGAAATATGGGATATCTGGTTGGTATTGTGACTTCAAGGAGTGAACAGAACAGTTTGTCTTTTTTGGGAAGACTTAAGCCGGATATTCTTATTACAAGTGGAGGAGCTTTGGTTAAAAGTGGTGATGAATATATTTACAAAGCGATATTCTCAAAGGAAAGAACCTGCAAGTTAATACAGACAGCAAGAGATATATGCGGTATTGATACTGAGATAACGATAGATACTTTAGATACACATTATTGGAATTACAAAATTGATCCTAAAGAATTGGATCAAAGCTGGGGAGATAGTGTTTGGACGGATTTTATTGATTTTGCGGAGGAATCATTAAAGATGTGTGTCGAGATCTTTGATGATGGTAAGGCGCAACAGTTGATAGATATTCTTGATGATTGTGATTCTATAAGATTCTCGGATGGCTTCTGGTATAAGTTTACTTTAAAGGGGGTTACAAAGGAAAACTCTATAGAAATTGCATGTAGGAAACTCGGAATAAATACATCTGATGTAATAGCTTTCGGCGATGATTATGCAGATATAGGTATGCTGAAGATGGCAGGAATCGGCGTTGCTATGGGAAATGCTATTGATGAAGTAAAATTATCGGCTGATGTGGTTATTGAAACAAACGATAATGATGGCATAGCTTTATATTTGGAAAAATTATTACAATAAAAATACAAGCAGACTTCATATAATGTAAAGTCTGCTTGTATTTTTATTAAATCCATTTACTCTACTCCGTACCAGCCTATGCCTTCTTCGCGCCAGCCGAAGTTTACGAGATTGTCATTCTCGGATTTGCTTACTGTATAGTTGTGGCTGCCTGCCTTCGCATTAGGGTTATATTGTCTGTATAAAGGAACGCCCTTAGCGTCATCAGAGTACCAGCCTATGCCTTCGTATTTCCAACCAACACTTTCAAGGAACTCCTTTTCCTCAAAACTCATAGTGTAGTGATGGTCACCGGCGTTTTTATTGTAAAGACGATATACAGGAGTGTTTGATTTTGCAGGTGCTTTCCATCCTATTCCCTCATATCTCCAGCCAAAACTTATAAGACCATCTCTTTCAGAAGTGTCGGATGTATAAAAATGTTCGCCGCTATTAGGATTATATAATCTAAACATATTATAGGTTCCGTCTTCATTTTCACCTGGAGTGTCAATAACAACAGGTGTGCTGTATTTTTCCATTTCTTCTTCATATAATGGTCTTGTATAATTGATATACCATGCACCGGTTGTCGCAAGATCGGAGTTGGTCCATCCGTTAACTTTAGTACAATTGCTGTCAAACATGGATGCGGATTCATCTTTGTTGCATAAACTCCAACAGCAGTAGCTTATATTATATTGTCTTAAAAGATTCATCCATGTTGCTGCACTGTCAAAATCAAAATTTCCGTTTCCCGTTTCATCACAGATACCAAACTCTGTACAAAAGATTGGAAGTCCGTTGTTGTGTGCTGTTGTTACCCTGTCTCTGAGTGCATCTTTATGCCACTGTGATGCTGCATAAAAATGAAGAGTATACATTATATTGCTATATCCCTGGATAGGATTGTAAGAGACCTCATCGAGATACTGTGACCAGTTTGGTGTTCCTACGATTATGATAGCGTTTGCATCGTTTGAACGGATAACCGGGATAATGGTTTCGGCATAACTTTTAATAGTTCCCCAGTCTACACCATTTGGTTCGTTACATATTTCATAAAGTACATTTCCATTGCCTGAATATCTGGCAGAATAATTGTTGAAGAAGTTTACGGCTTCTCCCTGATGATTCCAAGGATTTCCATCGCTTAATATATGCCAGTCAATTATAATATACATGCCAAGCTGTGTTGCATAATCTACAGCGTTTTGTATGGTTACATCCATACCTGCTGCGCCACCGCTGCAGTATCCGCCTTCCTCCGTATATACAGGGATACGGATAAGATTTACGCCCCATTCATCCCTTAGTATTTGGAATGATTCAAGGTTTACATAATCTTTAAATGCTGTTGTGCTTCCGTTTGTATGTTGGATACCGTGAAGACTCACACCTCTTAATTGAACGGGATTGCCGCTTGCATCTGTAAGATCTGTACCGGATACGGAAAGTTTGCCATGCATCTGATATGGGGTAACAGAAGTATTATAATTTGCCGTATTACCTGTCAGATTGTAATTGCATTGAATCTGCGATGCGGCACCAACATTTCTTTTTGGTATAACACAAAGCCCTATAACCAGGGATATAGTAAGTACCAAGCCAATCACACGGCTTATCCTTTTTTTCAGTAACATATAAATACCTCCTTTTTGAATTATTCAACTGTAAATTTATTTATAACATCTCCGAGTTCGTTTACGATACCGGCATTTATCTCACTGTTGGTGGCGACGTTTTTAAGCTTGGAGTTTATGGTCTGGGCGTTCTCGCTGACAGTTGTGATACCGGATGATGATTCGTTAACTACCTCTTGTATAAGATTTAGATGTTCTTCTATCTGTGTTATGCTTGAGCTTAATTCGTTGGCTAATGAGTTGAAGTATGTCATACGTTCCATAAAATATTTTGAGTCCTTCGAGTAGGATTCTCCGACCTCTGCCATTATCTCATAATCATGATTCACATTTTGATCTATGAGGTTTATGGTGCTTTGTGATACATTTACAAGTCCGTTTACGGTATCTACAGTGAACTTGCTTATCTCTTCGATTTCGGTTGCAGTATTCGAGGTTGCTTCTGCGAGCTTGCCTATTTCCTCTGCGACTACTGCGAAGCCTCTTCCGGTTTCTCCTGCACGTGCTGCTTCTATGCTTGCATTTAATGAAAGCATCTGAGTCTGTTCGGCGATATCTATAATATCCATAGTAAGCTTGATTATTCTGTTAATATCTGTGGTATCATTTATGCGTTTTTCCAAATCCTTTTCAAGTTCTTCAAGGGTTTCTGCCATATTCTGTTTTGCGTTGTTACAGTTTTTGCCGGCTTCATCTGCCGAGCGGCTTATGGACAGAGCATATTCCTCGCTTTCCTTTGATTCGTCATGAAGCTTGTCAGCTAAATCCTTAACCTCTACAGAAGCCGTAAATATTTCTGATACGGAATTTTTGGTGTCACTCATTGATGCAGACATTTCTTCCAATGTAGCGGATACATCTGCAAGTTCATTTGATGCTGCATCTAATTCCTGATTTATGTTTCTTGTAGACTGCATCAGCTTGCTTTCGTTTTGCTTTACGGAGAGCATGAGATTTCGAAGCTTTCCGATAAATTGGTTAAAGCTTGAGGCGACATTTTCAATCTCGTCGCCACTTCTAATATCTATTTCTTTCGTTAAATCTCCGTCAGCGGATGCAAGCTCATCTACCTTTGCATTTATCATAAGAACATTCTGAGACATCATACGACCTATAATTGTAGCAATTACGGCAGCGATTATAAGCACTATGAACTCTATGATAATTATTTTATTTATCATACTTTTAATTGGCTTGTTGATACTGTCTACCTCGTAATCAACACCTACTACACCTACCGTCTCACCCTTTGAATTATGAATTGGTGCATAGCCTGTATAGAAACTTCCCCATTCGTCGGTTGTTACATCGTCGTCGCCTGTTACCTTGCCGTTTAGCGCCTGTTCCAATTCATCATAGAGCTCGTATTCCTCGCCTATTTCCGAGCCTTCTTCGGTATCAGTGTCAACTACAAACTCCGCGATGTCCCCTGCACGACGCATAGTGTATATATAAGCTACATTTTCATCCAGGAGAAAATGTGAGAGTGCATTGAACATTTCTATATAAATATCTGTATCCTCGTCTCCATTGTTAAGTGCGGCAAAGTCATCACCGTCTATCATATCTGCTGCAACCTGTGCAGTATAAATGGTTTGCTGCTTGCTTGTGTTAAGTAAATCTTTCTTTAAGTTGGATATAGCGAATATACCGATTGCAACTTCGACGATCAATACACATAAAAGTACGGCTATAGTTATCTTCCATCTTAATTTTATCCTTCTTACAGACATATCTTTCTCCTAATAATGTATATTTTTTCAATTAGTAAAAGTATATCATTGGTATCTATATGGTGTCAATTCTGGGTCAAATGAAAAACTAAATTCCGGTTAGGATTGATTTGACCTCGTATTTTCGATTTTGAGCAAATTTTTTGAAGATACCCTATACAAAAGCACCTTAAAAAGTGTTATAATCCGTGTTACGAAGTCTGTTTGTTTGCATGGCAAACAGACGACTGGAGCAGTTTGAGAAAAAATAAA
>JAFTFE010000047.1 GCA_017449765.1 Lachnospiraceae bacterium
AAGCAAGCAAGCAAGCAAGCAATAACTATACCATTTTTTCAACCTATATAAGCATAAAGCGCACTCATGGGATAGCTGTATCTCCATGAGGGCGCTTTTCTTTTGTTAGGAGTGTTTTGATGAAACAATTTCAAAAAAAAATAAATTTCAAGATCAGAGATGTTCTTTTTCTTTTTGCTGTCATTATGATGTTCATTGTAGTTATCTCCATATCAAATAAAAATCCAGTGAAAGTGGATTCTGATATATCCGTTGCAATGGAAGAGTGGAAAGACGATCACGGTGCAGATGTTGATCTAAATGAGCTGCCGATAGGAGAATCTGTGTCACTTTCAAAGGATATAGGCGGAATAAACCTAACCGATAAAAATTTTTGCCTGAAAAGTGTGGATACCGTTTTCGATGTTTACGCAGACGGAAACCTGATCTACTCCTACCACCCAACACAGCCAAAGCTGCTGGGAGCTTCTTACGGAATGTATATACATACAATCCCGATTCCGGAAGGTACGCAAATTCTGAATCTGCGGGCTGATCCGATTTTTCAAAACTCCTATGTCACTATAGAAAATGTAGTGATAGAGGATTCGGGTGATTACATAACCAATTTCTATAAGGACAATGTGATCGCATTTTCAAGGTCGGCGATAACGATGCTGATCGGTATGCTGTTTATTATCCTCGGCATTACTAACGGCGTGGTGAGTAAGTCGGCAGGAGTTGATCTGTTCTCCTTCGGAATGATGTGTGCATTGCTCGGCTTTTTAGGATTTAACGATACTCTTATGCTGCAGATCCAGACACAGCACCCCGAAATGATAAGACTGTTGACCTATCTCGGGTTGATTTTTGTGCCGTATCCGGCGGTATCGTTCTTTGCAAGTGCGACTGGAAACAAAAAATCGAAACTGCCCATTGTTGTTTTGATCCTATGTGCAGTAAATCTGATTACATCAGTTACTCTGACTACTTTAGGCATTACCGATTATTTTCAGACAGTTTCCGTTTCACACATGATCATTGGAATAGGCTTTGCTGCTGTAATTTATATGATGATCATTGCGTTTGTTCATCACACAGCAAGATTCCAACTTCTTGTCAGTATGGCGGTGTCATTTGGTATCTGTATCATTGGAATGAGTGCCGATCTGCTGAGGTATCACCTCGGATCATATGACGGGTACTCCAAATACACAAGGATCAGTATTCTTTTTTTCATGATGATCATAGGTGTCTATCTGCTCCGTGAACAGGTTCGTGCTTTGGAGCAGAAACAGCAGGAAAATATGACCTTTATCAGCGAAATGACAGAATCGTTTGCAAAGGTCATAGATATGAAAGATCAGTACACCAACGGTCATTCTGTCAGAGTTGCAAAATATACCGTGATGCTGGCAAGAGAGCTTGGCTATGACGAGGAAACGATTGAACAATATTACCGTATCGCATTGCTCCACGATATTGGCAAGATCGGCGTACCGTCTGAAGTGCTGAATAAGCCCGGCAAGCTGACAGATGAGGAATATGAGATCATTAAGGCTCACTCACAAAAGGGCTATGAGATCTTGAAGAACATCAGCATTATGCCGGAGCTTGCGATCGGTGCAGGCTCTCACCACGAACGCCCCGACGGAAAGGGCTATCCAAACGGATTAAAGGGTGATGAGATTCCCCGTGTCGCTCAAATCATTGCTGTTGCCGATACATTTGATGCCATGTATTCAAACCGCCCGTACCGCAAGCGTATGAATTTTGAAAAGGCAGTTACTATCATCAAAGAGGCATCCGGCACACAGCTTTCCGAGGATGTCGTTGCAGCATTTTTGCGATTGGTAGAGCAAGGCAATTTTCGTGCTGCTGATGATAACGGCGGCGGTACCACTGAAAATATTGATAATATACATAAGAGATTGGCAGAAGAAGCGACTTGAAACAACTTTTTAATAATTAGGGGTTGAGGCGGAGATTGATATTTATGAAGGGATGTATCATGCGTTTGATATGATGGAACCGGAATACGAGACAAGCAAAAGGGCGATATCTTACTTTATGAATTATTTTGAGTATGCACAGGATACGTATTTTGCTCAAAATAGTTGAGTGGAATTATATAGGAATATAGATAAGAAGGCATATCATAGCTTTGAAGGGCTTGATATGCCTTTTGTCATTGATGGTAGATTGATATGAAATTGCAAAATTATATCTCATCACGATTTTTGCCATGATAGGTATCGAGTTCTTTCTTGGCTTTGGTAAGCTCATATTCCTTTTTCTCGATATCTTTAAGCTGCTGTTCGAGTTGTTCCTGAGTCTCGATAGTTTCCTTAAGCTGTTTTTGGTATTCTTCAATGAATAGTTCTCCGGCTTCGGCAACAAGTGCAGGGTCTATCTTAAGTATTTCAAGTGCAGATACAGCGTTATGATAGGCAGCTATTTCTTCTGCGTGGTCAGCAGCATAAGCATCAGGATTCTTAGCTCTTGGAACATAATCTACATAGTGCTTCATATCTATGAGGATACGACAGTTATCGAGAACGCTTCTCTGGCTATCACAAGCTATTTGCTGTTTTTCAAGCTTAGATTTTAGCATATTTTTATCAGCACGAAGAGAAGATAGCGTGCTTTCAATATCTGTATATCTGATATTGTATTTTTGAAGCAATTCCTGCTCGATGGTCTGTGATAATTTAGCATTCTGCTTATGCTTCCATTTGGTAAGACCATATGCCTCAGATTCGTCCTTTGGAGCAGAGGTATTTATCATATGAGATATCTTTAGCTTATTCTTATCAAGTGCCTTTTCTGTAGAAGTCATTGAAGCTTTTTCAAGTTTCTTCTTTTCAGCATATGAAGCCTTTTTAATTGCCATGTTCTTTTCTTTAGATAATCGTAATTCTATACGATTTTTAATTTCGGCGTCTCCATATCCTTCGCCAAGAGAATATCCTCTATGAAACTTTTCGGCTCCTGGCATTTTATATTTCGTAACGGTTCCCCATTTCTTTGAATCTCCTTGAGATATTTCAATATTATTCTCTCTGATAATCTTTAAGAATACATCCCATGAATCTGCTTTATTTATTGCATTATCAATAATAAATCGAAGCTGAGATTTCTGAGAACTTCCGGGGCGTTCTTGCTCTATTTTCCATTCATTATATTTCATAGCCCGTCCACGCTTTTTATGACGGATAACATACAGTCCATTTTCTTGGCAGAGCTTATCATTGATACGCTGCATTTTATGAATTAGAGTTAAATCATCTTGGAGTTTTCTGTTTGTTCCACGCTCAGCAGCACATACGATAAAATGGTTATGAAGATGCTTCTTATCATCATGTGTAGCACATACAAAAGCGTGCTTTCCTTTAAAGAGTCTTTCCATAAATTCCATACCTATTTTATGAGCTTCTTCCGGAGAAATATCATCATCCTTTGCAAAGGTCTGAATGAAATGATATGCCTTAATATCTGCATCAGATCTCTTGCGACAATTCTTAAGCATATTTGCAAATTGGATATGCGCTAATTCTTCATCACAGTGCATACATTCTACGAGAATTTTGCCATCTGTTTTATCTGGATTTGTGATATAGCGTATGGAAGCTCTTGGGTCAGTCTTAATCTTGATTATCTTGCAGGTTCCCATGTGCACCTCCCACGAAAAAATCGCTTCCAATTTTCTTAGTTATATTTGCCTTATTTATGATACTTGCGCTGACAGATTTCTTTAATTCTTCAAATTCTTTTTTCAGCGTTTGTACCTGATAACTTGTGACAGAATGGTTTTCGTTTACAGCCTTAGCAATCTGATTTATATTCACGCCGATTTTGTGAATCTGCTCAGTGTAATCATCGAGATGAGAGTAGTCAAGTTTTATAAATAATCCATGATGAATAAAGTTCCGAATCACATCTGAATAAGTAGAGTATCCATAATATTCTTTTTGTCTTTGAAGTGCTTTATATTCTTCCGGAGATAGATATATTCCGATATGTGTCATGTCTTTTCTTTTCATAAATCTGTTTATCCTTTCTGCGATTTTTCTTAATAGGGGTCTGGGGATATTCCCCAACAAGCTTGCCTCTGAAATCTCATAAATACTCAGATGAGTTTTTGAGATTTTGGCGGTTAGGCTATAGCCTAACCAATGCTTGCTGTACTTGTGAGGGGCTACCGCACCCTCACTGCGTCCGAAAGGATAGCAATAAAAAAGTTGCTACCAGAGGGCGCAATTCACCCAAGTGATAACAACAGATTTATTTTAGTGATTTATTTAGATTGATTATAGCAGAAGAGTAGGGAGTTGAGAAGACGGAAAATAAAATGACGGGGAGTCTCCCCGTCGATTAGGTAGGACCTGGGTCTTGCGACCAGCCCAATATTATAATTTTTTCTTTTTAATCAATTTATATCTGTTCTTTATAAATTCTTTCATAGATCCAAACATTTCTGTTTCTGATTTTGAAAAAGCATTATCTTCAGCCTTAAGAGCTAGCAGTTCCCATGTACAAATCAGGTCTGCTACTTGGAAGAGTTTATAATCAGAAGGTTTCACTCTTCGAAATTCAACATTTGTGAATAGAGAATTAAATACAGATGTCAGAATTTTTGTTAATTCATTTTGTCCATTATCATAGTAAACGATGATATTGTCGAAACTGTCAAAATAATCAAAATTATCCCTTAGTTGACCTGATATTGCTCGTGAAAGTTTAGCATTTAATTGTATAAAATCATCGCTCTCTGATTTTTTAACATAAGGACATAAATATTTGATGTCTAATCTACGTGCGAAGTGGTACAGAGCATTAAGTAGGCGTCTTCTATTCTCTGGGTCGTCATACCTTTCATATATAGATTCCTTACGTATTATTGGACCAACATGAATTGCATGAGGTGGGAAACCTAAATCTGCTATTTTTAAATCCAAGTTATAAATATTATCAGATATGTCTATTTGTTGATTATGAAGTACCATAGCTACCATATAGTAAGGTGCTTTAGAATCAAAGTCGCCAAAATCACCAGACTCATCAATAAAGATGCTGAGTGTCTTATCCATAACAAATTTCTCCAGTAAAAGAAAATGGCGGGGTCTATCCCCGCCGCTTGGTGGACCAGGGTCTTTCGACCAGCCCTTTTGTACTTATACAATAGCATAAAAACGGATGGATTTCAATATGCTATCCGAAAAAAATTCAAAAAGTTTAACCATCTCGTTTTTGCTTGTAAGTATATTAGCAGTTTCCGATTTCAGATTCAATAGGAAAACACTGCCATTTTATGATATTCACCATTTTGTAATATGATACATATAAAAGTTCGATTTATATAGAAGGAGCATTTGTGGTAGAAGTGGTGATTTATTTTTTTCGCTGAAAAATACCATATTATATATAAGACAAGATGATGAATTGGAGCCGAGAAAGTAAAACTGCTTTCTTGGCTCTTTTTCGTCTAATAACACTGAGAGTTGTTTTACCCATCCAGAAAGAATAACTCAAAAAAATTTTTTGGTAACTCCCCAATGTGCAAGTTACGGAGGACTACTTTATGAAAGGAGGTCGTGGATATGGCAAGAGATAGATATACGAAGATGATGGAAAGGATAAGAGAAGAAAGAAAATTCTTTGAGAGCTCAAGAGCCTATCACTCTTATGATGAGCTATCTATAAGATTCGCAGTTTCTAAATCAACTGTATATCAAGATATCAGTTTTATGAAAGCTTTTCTCGACATTGAGTTTGAGAGACAAGATAAGAATGGTAAGGGAATAAGATTTGTAGATGGCTATTATAAGAAAACAACTTATACATATGCACAGCAGCAGGTACTTATTAAATGTATAAAGGAATCCAAGATAGAAACCGATGTTAAAGAGCTTATTGCAATCTTGAAACTTGGAGCTGATTTAGAAGATGAAGAAGTAAAAGAAATTATCAAGTAGAGTATTTGCCTTTCTGGATGGGTGCACAACTTTAATGATAACAACAGATGATTTATTTTTGTGTACCCCTCAGACTGACAAGTCTAAATTTTATGATCTTTAACAACTGAATAGATATTATTAAGTCGGACGTTCAGAGTATGCTTCGCATTGCGCCGTATCGCAGATTCGCCATGATGAGTGGAAGAATATTCTTCATGTGACACATTCGGAGCGAGAAAATCCTTGCAAAACAGAGACTGTGGTGGTTTCGAGGTTGCGGCTACTCTTGATAATGATACTCCCCGTAAGGGTCTAACTAAAAAGATGGTGCAAGTCCAGTGTGGGTTATTAACCATAACCACCGGCTTTTTAATTGTTATAACTTACGATATGAGCTCTTCAGATGGAAGTTTTCTTCTATTATATATGTCTTAATCTGGAGACTTGATATCGGCAGTTATAACTTCCAAAATACAGCGAAAGGAGCGTGAATATATGAAACAGAGCTTTGAGCTTGTTTCTGAAAGGGATATTTCCGAAATGGATTCTGTTATGTACGAAAAGCTATGTATTAACATATCTATGGCTTTATTAGAGAGTTTATATGAGGATAAGCTTATTTCTGATGATGCCATAAAAAAAATCAGAAATAAGGCACACAAAATGGTTGATGCTTTGCCGGCGTTATGTTAACATATCATTGGGTACAAAAACAGGATAGGAGATATCATGTCAAAAAGAAATGTTGCTATCTATGCAAGAGTTTCTACTGAACATGAGGCGCAGTTATCGGCACTTGATAATCAAGTACAGTATTATGATAACATCATGGCGATGCATCCTGACTGGGTTTTGTATGATCGTTATATTGATGAAGGAATTACTGGTACTTCTACAAAGAAGAGAAAGCAGTTTATGAGAATGATAGAAGATGCTCATGATGGCTGCTTTGATTTGATAGTGACTCGTGAAGTCTCACGATTCGCAAGAAATACAGTAGATACTTTACAAGAAACGAGAAAACTTCGTAGAATCGGAGTGGAGGTGTATTTCACCGAGGATAACATCTGGACGCTTAATGATGATGATGGAGAACTCAGGCTTACTATTATGGCTACACTTGCTCAAAATGAAAGCAAGAAGACTTCCCTTAGAGTTAAAGCTGGACAGAAGGTATCATTTCAAAATGGAGTTCTATATGGTAATGGTAATATCTTAGGCTATGAAAGAGTAGGACATGACCTTATTATCAATCCGGAGCAAGCTGAAACAGTAAAGCTTATATATCAACTTTATCTGGATGGTATGGGAGCAAAGAGTATTCAGTATGAGCTTGAGAAAAGAAACAGAAAGACTGCAACTGGTTTATCAAACTGGAGTGCAGCTAACATTACTCATGTATTAAAAAATCCATTTTACTGTGGAATTATTGTTTATAGAAAACAATATGTTCCAGACTTCTTAGAACAGAAGAAAATTAACAACTTTGGTGATGTAGAACAAACTGTAGTAGAAGGAAAACATGAACCTATTATTTCAAAGGAAGATTTTGAAGAGGTTCAAAGACTGATTAAGGCTCGTTCTGTTGTAGATTACAACGGGAAGATAAGAGGTTTGAGACCGGTTAAGACTGTGTGGGGAAGACTTCTCAAATGCTCTTGTGGATGCAGTACGCAGAAAGTAAAATCCCATACTACTAAATCAGGAGAGAATAAGTATTCCTATCAATGCTACGGACAAGTCAGAACAGGGACAATTAAAACCAGAATCAAAAAGGGGCTTAGCATTGAAGGTATCTGCGATGTTCCTATGATTCAACAGTGGAAATTGGAACTTATGGCAAAGATGATATTTGATTCTTTGTTTAAAGACAAAGAAAAGATACTTAACCTTGCTGATGAGTTGTTAGAATACGGTATATCTGAGGAACGTAAAACTGATTACAGTGCTGAAATCTTAAGATGTCAGAATCTTTTGAAAAAACAGAGAAGTAAACTTGATGTCTTATTGGAATTAAGGCTTAATCAGGAGATAGAACCTTCGGAGTATAAAGAAAAGCAGGAATCCATAAGAACAGAGATAAATAAATTAGAATCTCGTATCGCTGCGCTTAATAATACATCTGAAGCAAAAGGCACAGATCCTAAAGATAAAATCGTAGCATTACAAAAGCTGTTAAAAGAAAAAATCTCATTTAAAGATGGTGTTATTCCGGATGCTATTATTGAAGCGTTAGTCGAAGAGATAGTCATGGATAAAAACCACTTTATATGGAAACTAAAGATAGTTAATAAGGATTTGAACTGTATAGCTCTTGATAAATCAGAGCAGGATCGTTCAGTTATTGAAACGAAAAATACTGGGTTGGTAAAAAGCAGCACAGGCAGATGTAGACAAGGCCCAGACGAAGCTTAGCGATATCGATACAAAGCTTTCGTCCACTCAGATAAAGTATGAAAATGCCAAGCTGAAGCTTAGCAATGCTATCGGTCTTGACGTAACAAGCGGATATACCTTTGAGAATCCTTTTGTAAGTGCGGAGCTTAGCAGAAATGCGCTTCCTTTCCTTGAGGATTATGCTATAGCGAGAGACCAGACTCTTTATGAAGCAACAAATGATGAGAATCTTTCCATGCTTTCACTCAGGACAAATTATAGCCTTATGTCTACTTATTATGGTTCCAAGGTCAATACCATATCGGGCTATATTACCAAGGTTATAAACGGAGGAAACCTTGATAAGCGTGCATTTAAAAAGGATTATGATGCTTTTTTGAAAAATATTGATAAACCATGGACAGGATACTACAAGGTATGGTTTATAAAATTTCCAAAGGAGTGGTTGAAGGGATCTTTGGATGGTATTCGATACATAGAGGATGATCCGTATGTTTTATATCAGGATGCCATAGATTATGAGAGTGCAAGAAAGGAAAAGGAAAATACCAGGCTTGACCTGATTGCAACCGTCGACGACGGTTATGAAAACTATGCTGAAAGCAGAAAAGCATATCTTACTGCGGTTGATGAGCTTCAAAAGGCTGAAGAGGCGATGATTCTCGGTGATGTACAGTTCTTACTCGGACAGATAACCGAAGATGAGTATACAGACCTTGAAAACGCGTTAAATTCTGCCATAACCGGTGAAGCAGAGGCTTTGGCTGCATATAGTGAAACTACATATACCTTTGACCGTGATACCTGCGGAGGGGTTTCAGCGTTTTTTGCATCACAAAATGTAGATATGACAGCTGATGAAAGAAGCTCAGGACTTGGCTCAAGTGCTGGCGGAAAAACTGCTGATGATGTATTGCAGACACTTGTTCCGGTGTATGAGACGGGAGCAACTTATTCTATAGATTATCTGGCTGATGAGCTTATGTTTGAGCTTAGGATAGATATACCGTCGGGCTTTTCGGTTACGAATGTCAATTATTACGAGCTTTGGTGTGATGGGATTCAGGTGGGACCAAGAACAGGCATCACTTCATCTTTAAAACAGATGGTTCTTGCAACGAGTGACATTGAAACCTGTGAGATATACTTTTACAGTGAGGCAAGCGGTACGTCAAGTTATATAACCAAGAGCTCGATTGATCCTTCTGTTACGAGAGGAAATCTCGAGTTCATAAAGGATTACAATACATTTACCGCAGAGGGTATGGTTATAGGAAGCTATGACGTAAAGAACAGTACCAAGACAGGAACACTTGAGATAGACATAAAGCTTAATGACAGCTATGGTGTCGGAAGATTTGCTGTTAAAGCCGGAAATGTATATAAGCAAAAGGCAGATGATTTAAGTGATGAACAAACAGGAACACTTTATCTTAAGGAGAGTACCGTAGGACAGTATTCCAATATATCGGATACCTACAGCTATCTTGATGCGGTAAGCGGAGATCTTGAGGAGCTTACTATAGAGTTTACTGACGAAGAGGGCAATAAGCTTTTTGAAGCAATCTTTGAAACGTCAGACCAAAGCATAGTTGTACCGAGAGACCAGTTGGATTATATCAATAATTATCAGTCAAGTAACTGATTAATCGAATAAAATGTGAATAGGACTTTTATAAAAAGGAGCTATTGGATGAAGAAGAAAGCATCTGTAAGAAAAACTGCATATAAGTATATAAGTCTGATACTATGCGGTACTCTTATAGGTGGACTTTGCCTAACGAAGGCTTCTTTATCAAAGGAAAAGGAACCCATTGATGAAAGCTCTTCGGCTATGGCGGGAACATATGTAAATTACAGCATGAAGGATCTTGAAAAGGGCACTATGACACAGGAGGAGTACGAAGCTCTTGTAGATAAGGAATATAAAGAATCGGGCGGCATGGTCAGATTCGGAAGCTATACAAAACGTTATAATGTCAACAAGACTACGCTTTTTATAGGAACCTACCTGATAGAGTTTAATGCTTTAAATGAGACATATTTCAGGCTTGCCAACATCTCAAAGACACAGCACAAGCAAAACATAGAATATTATAAGTCCGAGCTTATGGATGCAAGTAATAAGGATAGTTCGGATGATGTGTGGGTTGAGCTTACCGGTGCTAATCTTTCAACTCTTACCGGAGGAGAAAGCATAAATGAAGGCGCTTTGGATAATTACTGGATTAGCTGTGTGATAACCGAAGACGGCGCTTATGATCCTAAGACCGGAGAACCAAAGGATTTGACCGGGGATGATTTATACGACCTTATGAACCTTCCGGAGCTTGTCCCTCTAAAGACAAAATATGATGCTATAGAAGAAAAGGCGGGTCGTACCGAGGATGAATCAGCCCACAATTATTATACACGTAATATACTGATATCTAAGGATGAGGACGCAGCAGCAGGTGATGCGGATATATTCGAGCTTTATGACAATCACGGAAGAAATGATATAACAAACCGTGCGGATATTGAGATAAATGCCCTAAAGGCGTTTTATACCATATATAGCGGCGAAGAGGATGAGATAACGGCAGAAAAGGCATCTGCCATCCTTGATATCTATGCGAGAGAGGATGCAAGGAGACGAGTCGAGATATATGAATTCCTTGCAATTGAAAATGATGGAAATAATGCAGCTCTTTCGCAGATAGAAAATATGATAAGCGATAAGGAAATAAACGACGGTTCATTTACCGCAGATGAAGAATATATAGCTGCTATAGATGAAAGTATTCAAAATTGTAAGGAAAGCTATTCACTCTATGTGTCGATGCTTCCTACAAGGGGAACTACCGTATTATCCGAATATCGTTTCTTGTGGAGCAATAAGCTTCTTGACAGTGCATATAACGGAAGCCTTGATGAAGACGGAGATAAATCACTTCAATACATCCTGGCAATTAATCATATCGGTGCAGGTGAGATAAAGGATGCGGAATTTGAGACGGCTGTTTTACAGACACTTCTTTTACCTGAAGGGATAAAAAGATATGAGGATAAGGTTTTAACAGAGGTTACAAAGGATTATACGGCTGCGCTTGTTGAAGGAAGAAGCGAGGACGAAAAAAATGCTATTGTGATGGACCAGTATAATGGTGCGGTGATACAGATGCAGGAGCTTGAATTCCTTGTAAAATCCACGTGCGACCGTCTTGACAAAGCAGATGCTGTAAATCTTGTACAGGAACAGATAGAGCTTGCCACACTTTGGAAGACACTCGTATTCGATGACCCTTATGGTCCTCTTGCGGATTATTGTATAGACCAGTACATAGACTGGCTGTATAAGCTATATCAGGAGATAACGGAAGGTGATTCCGACAGTGATATATCCGGCGATATACCTGATCTTGAAGAGGCAAAGGAGCGTGCCGAAGAGGAGGGGGATCTTGAAACCTTAAGAAAGATTGAAATCCTTGAGGGCGAATATGATGCTAATTATGGTGATAATGATGATGACGGTGATGGAACAGGAGGCTCCGTAGGACCGGGAGTGTTTAAGGATGCCGTAAAAAATATGACTCCGGAGGATTTGATAAACTCACTCGGAAATCACTTAAATGATGATCTTGATAAGAAAAATTACAGCATATATGATGCTGTTATAAGAGGAGCTGCCGATGCGGGCTTTGATACAAATGATATAACACCTTCCGGCGGTAACGGTACAGGCGGAAACGGTGGTCCGGGTGAAAACGGTGGTCCGGGCGGAAACGGTGAAGGTGATGATGGTTCAGGCGGAACAGGAATTGGCGGTGGCGACCCTGCTTCGGACGGTTCAGATAGAAAAAACAGACGAGATAATGAAAATTATGCAAAAAATTACAATAATGATGACGGCACAGGAGATGATGCCTCATCTAAAAAGCCTTGGAGCGATATATCAGCATTTGAGTCTGATTTAAAAAACAATAACAATATAAACGAGGCTGATTTTACCAATTCCGAGATAGATGCGATACTTGAAGAGCTTTACGGTGCGAGCTTCGGCGAGCTTGATCCCGATCTTCAGGCGGCGGTTGTGGTAGCACTTAACAGATACGGTAAGATGCACAATGCCCTGAACTGCCTTGAGTATGCAAGAACACTTCTCAATACTATCATGGGAAAGAAAAACCCACTTGTATATGCACAGTATGAGGGTGATCATACGGCAGAGTATATAAGTCTTGGAGCTGTGGATTACAGTAGACAGTATACGGATTTTAGATATGTATTTATAGACGGAGTTGATACCGTATCAAGGATTAGCGGTACGGCATCATATTCATTTGTCGGAAACAGAGTTACCAAATCGGATGGAGAGACAGAGGATCTGGTAAGTAAGATAGGATATCAGACAGATGATTATATCAAAAACGGAGCAAGCTTCGCATATATCAATGAAACAGATGCCATGAAGTATCTTGTTGAAAGCGGAGAGTATATAGTTGATACCGATTGGGCTGTACTTGTTACTGCTAAGATGGAGGTAGAGGTATCAAGGATTATAGAAAAGCTCACAGAGGCGGCAGCAGCAAGATAGATTTAGCAGCAAAGAAGGATTAGAAGACGGAAGTGATTATATGGTTAAGAAAAGACTTAAAAACGGAAAAATCAAAATAGAAAAGCAAACCGGGCTTAAGGCGGCAATTAAAAAGCTTAAAATCAATAAAAAAATTGCCTGCCTTTTGGTGTCGGCTATCGTACTTTCACTTCTTGTCTCCGAAGATCCGAGAAGAGATAAAAATAATGAGTCGGGTAAGGGTACCGTACATGCGGCAGAGTCAGAGGTGGATGCACTTGACAGCCTTCCTGGGATGAAGCTTTCGGCGATAGATGATTCAATTCTTCAGGACGGTATGCTTTTTATCGGTTCATATCTTATATATGATAAGTATCTCAATGATTCAATATATAATCTGGCACTTGACAGTATGACCAGATATAATCAGCCGATTATGTATTATAAATCCCCTATGGCAGGCGGAGACTGGCTTGATTTATCGACAGCAGTCGGCTTAACTGACTTAAGAGGCGTAACCGGCGATTATGTCAAAAAGTCAGATATCGGTGATTATAAGGTGTGTGCGATAGTGGATGCAAACGGTAATATGTATACCGTTGATGCAGGCGGAATTACTCCGGGCAATATCTATGATATACAGGATCCGTATACTGTTATGGATCTTCCGGATATGGTTCCCGTAAAGCTTTTATATGGCGGCATCGCTTCTGATGTCGAAATAAAATGGTCAGGTAATATATCCGACACACTTACCAATACCGAAGGACGAATCAACCAGGTGTATGAAAAGATATGGACTGCTCGTCTTTTGGATAAACCGCTTTCGGGTGATGTTGAAGGTCAGGGTGCCGTGGGAGTTCTTGGAAGCAGTGGTAATGAAACTACGGATATGCTTGATGCGGCTATTATAGACTTAAATGATGTATATACCTATTACAGCGGACAGGGTAATGTTCAATATATGAAGACTGTGGCGGAGGCTATGGGACAGGCGGATGCGGAGCGCAGGGCCGAGGTATATTATATGCTTGCCTTTGATGGAGCCGGAACGACTTACAGTTATATAGTAAACAGGCAGTATGATAAGCTTTTGACCAAGGAAGAATGGGCAGAGCGCTATATGATAGCCAATTGGGGCGAAAACTGGCGTTATAATGAAAAGTGGTCTGCGGCAATTGATGCCACGCTGGAAAAATGTCGTAGATGGAGTACATGGTCCAGTGTAGATTATGGCAGGATGAATAGGGAATTGGTAACTACATATCAGTCAATGTATGGGGATCTTACAGATGGAGAGATTAGCGCGTTAAACTCCAGCAGTAGTGACGGAACTTATGGTAACGAAATTTATGGTGACAGAAGCGGTAATTTGAACAAAACGATACAGAAGAGTCTTATAGATACATACGAAATATCAGGGGGAGTTCCGGAATATCTTAAATTATGCAGTTTTACTAATAAGATAGATGGTAATTATTATTTTTCCATAGCGTATCTTGCTTATGATTACGGTTGGGCAGTATCCCAGGCGGGAGACCGTCTTGCAGATGTAAGATACTGGGCAGACCGGGGCAATTATCAGATGGCATATAATAATTATATATCCCTAATGCAAAGAACCGGAACTACAAGAGAAGGAGGCAGAGATTATACCTCAGATGGATATGTGGTTCCTAATTCAGGAAGATTAAATGCTCTTTTGCAAAGACTTGAAACAGGAGCCGAATTATCGACGGAATTAAAGAAGAACTATTCGATGGATTCAGATTATGCCGAGGCGCTAAAGGAGTCCATATCAAGCTGTGAACAAAGCTACTACAGATATGCAAATACCCTGCTTGAAAATGATAGTACACTTCTTGGTAAGACAAGATATGAAACTATGAGGTATCTTATAAATAATGCTGCTTCGCAAAGTGCTGACAGTGTGTCGGCAGATTATAATCAGATGGTTGTTAATTATACAAGCCTTACAAATATATCGGATGATGTAATTGCAGAAAAGCAAAATGAACTTACCATGATTAATAACACTCTATTGCCACAGGCAGAGCAAAATTATATAACCGGTATATCCGCTCTTCCAAATGATTTATATAATGATGCTGTTGCAAACGGTCAGTCGGAAGAGCTGCAGCAGGGATATCTGATGGAGCAAAAGGCGGCACTTGACGGAACACTTGCCGAGCTTGAGTTCTTGGTTTTGGCAAGGATAAAGAGAATTGATATAAATGACAGAATTCCATATATAGACAGCCTACTTGTTACTGCCGAGTCTTACAGGGTAAACGTAAGAACGAGTGCATTTTCAGTAAAGGCAAATGATTCTATAGATGAATATATAGAGTGGTTAAATGATCAGAAAACAAAGTGTCTTAACGGCAGTACGGGCAATCTTGAGTTAGATGCGCTTGAAAGCCAGAGGGCAGCCTTTGAAATTGCATATATGGATGCACTTGACGATAATGACCTCGATGCGGCAGAAAGCTACAAGGCAGCACTTGATGATATCACGGCCAAGATAGCAGCTATTCAGGATAGTGCACTTGACAGCTTTATGAACGGAGATGTCGTAGGTGCTTCGGATGCGGCAAATATGCTTGCGGGCACGCCTATGGCATTGATAGAGGATATAAGAAAGAAGGCAGCAGAGGATATAGAAGACGGAGATCTTACCAATATGGATACATATCTGAGTGCGTTAGGTGACTTGGGTGGTACGGATGCACTTGAGTTCTTAGATCCTTTACTTGCTGATGCGGGTGCATCGACCGAGATTATGAATAAGCTTAAAGATGCAAAGGAAAAGGCATACGGCAGTGCCTTTAATGCTGATAATGACGGTACGGGCGGAACCGGAAACGGTACGGGCATAGACATAGGTGACGGAACCGGAACAGGTCCCGGTGGTACAGGCGGAGACGGTACAGGTGGAAACGGTCCCGGTGGCACAGGCGGTCCGGGCGGAGATGGCACAGGTGGTGACGGTACAGGCGGAAACGGTGATGATTCAAACGGAACCGGTATAGATACCACCGGCTATGGTGACAAGGATGACAGAAAGTATGATCCTTATAATAATGCGATATATGATGTATATAAAAAGGATTTTGATGATTTAAATGACAGTGATAAGGCTTCGTCGCTTACGGCTATAGCAAGATATTCCTATGAAAACGGAGATCCGACAGGTAAACAGCTTGCCATGCTTTTACTTAATCAGCTTTTAGAGGAAGGTAATCCTTTCATATATCAAAAATATATGGGCGATGCTACCATGAATTATATCAATATGGCGGCGATAGACAGATGCCGGGCATACACCGGATACAGATATGTATATAAGGACGGAACGGATACCATAAGTCAGGTGAGCGGTTCGGCAAGCTATATATTCTCAGTCGGTAGCCGTACAGTTCAAAAGTCTGACGGAAAATATGAGAGTCTTACCGGTGCTGTGGTAAGTCAGACGGATGTTACGATTGATAAGTATGAATTAAAGACATATTCTTATTTTGTTAAAGAGGACAGTGAGCGTTATATCGATGTAAGCTGCTACTATATACCTGATGTAATCTATGCGGTTTTGATACCACAGGATGTGGATGAAAGAGTGGAAGAGCTTCTTGGAGCGCTTGGAGCAGAATTAAATTAAAAAAATATTAATTAGTGACTGTTTCGTGACTGTTTGTGTTATAGAATGTACTTACAAAATATGACAAATTAAGAAACATAACAAAAGTAGAAAGGAAAACGTATGGCGGATTATTCAATTATAGCGGATGTCAGTGCATATATAGTTAAGACACTTCGTAAGAAGATGTGTCCGGAGCCTATACCTTCTCCGAATAACATCGAGATATCTTCTCCATCCTCACAGGATGTTGACTACATACTTGGTCTTTATCTGTATGATATAAAGGAAGAAAACGACGTAACAAGACCTCCTCAGATTCAGAGAGGAAGAGTTCAGTTAACAGTACCTCCAAAACCGTATAGCTTATACTATATGGTGTTTATAAACGGATCCTCCCAGATGGGACTAAAGGCTCCTGATATACAAAAAATCATCGGAAGGGTTGCACAGATTATAAATGATAACAATTCAGTGCTTCCCAGCGAACTGCAATCATGGCTGGACGCAGATGAACCTCCAATTGTACTGTCTCAGGCGAAGATAAGTCTGGAGGAAAAGGTAAGGGTGTGGAGTGCTATCAATAAGCCTTATCAAATCAGTTTGTTTTATAAGGCTGCACCTGTATTCCTGTCCAGTGAGGTTGTAATCAATACACCAAGAGTAACGGAGGCAGAGTTTGGTGTAAGCATAACCGGCAGAGAAGGGAGGGGACAGTAAAGCTTGGAAAATGGCGCTGTAATAAGGAGCAGGCTGGATTTGCTTATCCGGCTTACGGACACTACCACAGGTCAAGCCATTAACTCACAGAGTGTTGAGTTTTGGAAAGACGGA
The DNA here is from genome assembly GCA_017449765.1 of Lachnospiraceae bacterium. Lineage (GTDB taxonomy): Bacteria > Bacillota > Clostridia > Lachnospirales > Lachnospiraceae > Coprococcus_C. The sequence goes on from JAFTFE010000047.1 coordinate 17,360, forward strand.
AAACAACTGCTTACAAGACCGAGAGGCGATGGCAACTATATCTTTGTAGATATGGGAAGAGATAATTCTTTGATGAAGATAATCGCTCCGGGCTATGATCCGCAGGAGTTTCTTCTGGACTATGAAACACTTGATGAGAGGATGCCTTCCATAGATATATTCCTGATACCGTCAGAGAATAATGAATCGGTACTGACCCTGTCCGGAAAGATGCGGGGCCTTAAACAAATTGAGGCGGTGCAGCTTGGCAAACCGGTTTGCAGCATAAGTGAATTTAATCCAAAGGATAACAAATTGTCGCTCTTTTTGCCTAACAGGCAGATGAATCTGGAGGGAGGACATTACGGAATCCTGCATGGAGAAAAGGACTATGAACATTTTATAGTCAAAGAGCAGACTAACCGGACGACGGTTAGGCTCAAGGAAAAATTAAATGATGAGGTTGCCGTAGGAAACGAGATTTACCGAATTGTGTTCGGGAATGTTGACAGCAAGGGTAATTACATTTTAAGAGTACGTGATACGGCAGACAAACTCAGGTATTTGGTGAGATTTCAGACGGATGATAAACTTAAATACCGGGTTTACAGCTTTGAAGGCAAAGAAGTCTTCGAAGAAAAGACATAAAGGAGGCAATTATGGGACAGCTTGTAACAACCGGAGCAACCCTGATGTGCAGTATGGGTCTTTCGCCATCAACCTTAAATGTCACCAGTCAGCAGACGGTTTTGTCTGACGGAAAGCCGGTGGCAACCATACAGGATGGTGCAGGCATGACAAACGTACCTCCGTTTGGTATGTGCACATCACTTGCAAACCCACAGGTTGCGGCAGCAACATCAGCTGCTATGGGTGTACTTACACCGCAGCCCTGTGTTCCTCAGACGGGAGGTGCATGGATTCCGTCTCAGGTAACGGTATCAGCAGGAGGAAAACCCTGCCTCACCAATGATTGTAAGCTGGTATGTGCTTATGCGGGTAACATCAGCATCGCCATGCCGGGTCAATTAATTTCAAGCGTAAGCTAAATTGAAAGGAGATTATAAATGGCTGAATTTTTTTCACCGGGCGTTTATGTAGAAGAGTATGACAATACTCCACGTAGCATAGAGGGTGTCGGTACCAGCACCGCAGGCTTCATAGGCTTTGCAGAAAAGGGTGCAACGGTAGGAGCACCGGCCCTTGTAACCAATTTTAAAAGCTTCACAAAACAATTTGGAGGCTTTTTATCCGAATATACACATGGAGAATATCGTTTTCTTGCAAACAGTGTTGAACAGTTCTTTGCAAATGGCGGAACACGCTGCTATGTAAGCCGTGTTATCCCTAAGGATGCGGTAAGTGCAAAGAAGAAGATGGGAATCTTAACAGTAACAGCAGCTAATGAAGGTAAGTGGGGTAACAGAATCCAGATTTCCTTAAGTACTGTTACAAAGCGTAAGATGCAGCTTATAGCAAAATCAGGAGAAGCATCTTATATCGCTAAAAGCGTAGACGGCTTCCGCGAAGGTGACGTAGTTACCGTAAACGGAGAATATAATCGTATAGCAACTATATATGATTCAACAGTAACCTTTGAAAATAAATTCAAGGGTGACGTGGTAGATGAGTCAGTTATACCAAAGACTGTTGTATACCTTGTAACATTTAATGCACAGATACGTTTTAATGATGATGTTGAAAACTATGCAGATCTTTCACTCAATATCACATCACCTAATTATATCGTATCAAGACTTGCAATAAGTGAACTTGTTAAGGTTGAGGCAGCACAGGTTAAGGATGCAGGAAATCCTGTTGAGGCAATTCTCGGTAAGGGTGTAACAGACGGAATGTTTACACTTGAAGGTGGTTCTGACGGTTCTATAGCCAAGGTAAATGCCGGAACATTTATAGGTGTTGATGAAGGCCCCGGCAAGAGAACAGGTATCCAGTCCTTCCTTGAAAATGACGTAGTAAGCATGATAGCTGTTCCGGGTGTAACAATTCCTGAGGTTATCGTAGCACTTGTAGCACAGTGTGAGAATACAAGAAGCCGCTTTGCGGTTATTGATATGCCGGGCGATTCATATAAGACAGATGAGCTTATCCAGTACAGAAGCATGATTGATTCAACTTATGCTGCTATGTATCATCCATGGATTCAGGTATTTGACAGAAGCTCAAGTAAGCCTGATTTCATTCCACCTTCAGGTGCTGTTATGGGTGTTTACTCAAGAACAGATATCAATCGTGGAGTACATAAGGCACCTGCCAATGAAACAGTATTTTGTACAGGTCTTAAGGTTAATTATACTAAGGAAGAGCAGGATATACTTAATCCTGAAGGAATTAACCTTATAAGAAATATCCCGGGACAGGGAATACGTGTATGGGGTGCAAGAACAGCAAGCTCCAACAGTGCATTCAAATATGTCAATGTAAGAAGACTCTTTATCTTCGTTGAAGAGAGCATCAAGGCTAATACAAGCTGGGTAGTATTTGAACCAAACGATCCTACACTTTGGCAGAGAGTGAGCCTTACAATCAGCTCCTTCCTTGACAGTATGTGGCGTTCAGGTCAGCTTTCAGGTGCATCACCTGCAGAGGCATACTTTGTAGAAATCGGACCGCAGACTATGAGCCGTGAGGATATCTTAAACGGAAGACTTATCTGTAATATAGGTATCGCTCCATCAAGACCTGCAGAGTTTGTAATCTTCAGAGTAACACAGCATACTGCAGAAGCAGGCGGAGCCGTTGAAGAGAATGCAGAAGGCTAAATAATTTGATGGCAGTTGTTAAGGGACTGCATCGTGAAAATCAGTTAAGAATAGATAAAGGAGAATTAAGTTATGGCAGATAATCCATATCAGAACAGTAAAGGGCTCGCTTATCCCTTAACCAAGATGAACTTTAAGGTGAGTGTGGCAAACGTAGAAGGTACTGCTGCATTCTCACAGGTAACAGGCATTGAAGCAACAGTGGATGTTATAGAGTTTCGTCAGGGTAATGCAAACTCACTTGCACCTGTTAAGATTCCGGGACTTGTTAAGCATGGTAATGTAACACTTCGTTTTGGTTATACATTAGACAGTGCATTTAAGACATGGATTCAGGAGTGTGTCAGTGAGACAAGAGGTGAGATTCCAAGAAACGATGTACAGATAGAGCTTATAGATATAAACGGTGGAGCACCACAGCAGTATTCTACAGCTATAACAGGTACTCGTGTATGGCTTCTTACTAACGCATGGGTTACCAAGTATACTGCTCCTGAGCTTGATGCTAAGACAAGTGATGTCGCAATCGAGTCAGTAGAGCTTGCATACGAGGAGCTTATAATACCAAACTAAGAAATATTTATCATACTGCACCATGGCCCGATTTTGGGTCGTGGTGTGGTTTGATATATGTATATATTTAAAAATATGCAGATATCAAACCGCATCATGGGTGGACTACTAATAATTATGTTTGTAATAACAGGAGGAAGATATGGAAACAGTATATGATTTTACATTACCAAAAGGGTATATCGATGCCAACGGAGAGATACATAAAAACGGAAAAATGAGACTTGCTACCGCAGGAGATGAGATAAGTGCCACAAGGGATCCGAGAGTACTTTCAAACCCTTCTTATCTGACTATCGTTATACTTTCAAGGGTAGTTACTGAGCTTGAAGGAGTTCAGACCATAAGCGCAACTCTTATCGAGAGACTTTTCACTGCTGATCTTGCTTTTTTGCAGGATATGTATCAGAGGATAAACGATATAGAGCCGCCTAAGATGCAGGTTGTTTGTCCGGATTGCGGAAAGACCTTTGAGGTGCCGCTAAATTTTACCATCGGGGAATAAGCCTGTATCCTGAAGAAGAATTATATAGTGAAATGGCATTTATTTCATACTATTTCCATTGGAGTGAGCAGGAGGTTATGCAGATGGAGCATATGGAACGAAGACGTTGGTGCAGCCAGATATCGAGCATAAACCAAAGCTTAAACCCCGCAGATAATAAAAGAGAGAAGAGTATACTTGATATGAAACCTACGAATATGAGGTAAAAGATTATGGCAGATTCGGATATGACAGGCAACTTAAAAACGAGAACCAATATGACCAATCCCTCGGTTAATTTTAACTTTATGTTAAGAGTCGAGGCTGCTTTTGATGTTCCGTGCAGAAGTATTAAGGTTATACGTAAGGAAAATGAATATGACTATATACAGGAGGGCGGCGTAAATGACTTTGTACATATGATCAGAAAGCCTATATCAAAGCCGTTTACACTGCAGATAGAACGTTATGTCGGAGACCAGTTTTATGATCCGCTTTCTCTTGGAACCAAGCTTTTACTCCCGGTATTTTTAAGTGTCGGAAGATATCTCAATCCGTCTTTTTTCCTGCCTGACAGACAATATGTATTTACCGGATGTGAGGTAATGAGCAAGGAATACGGAGAGTTAAATGCAGAAAGGAGCGGACTCCTTACCGAAACCACAACCATAGCATTTTCGCGTATGTATACTATAGACAGTCCATTTGACGGCGAGAAGGATACCTGGGCATTTGACGGTAAGGACAAGGAAGGAAATAAAAAGGGACATAGAAATAAGAACTTAGAGCCTTATGAGCTTAACAAAGAGCAGATGATAGGGCGTACACAGAGATGGAGTATGGCTCAAAATCACGGTGGTACGGAAAAACGTACAAATGCACCTTCATCAATAAGCTCGCGTCAGAATCTTTTGCTTGATGGCAATTTGGATATGTCGATGAGCGATATGGCAGATCGTGCAAAGCTCTGGGAATTTGACAAAGAAAAGTCCGAGGGTAATGCTGTACAGTCAGCTATGACACCTGAGAAAAAAGGAATTGCCAATCCTGATACCGATACTCAGGAAAAGATGGCCGAAAGAGCTATACAATGGGAGTTTGATACCAAGAAAAACTTCGGAGGAAAGGGTGATTCCGCCCGTGCCAATGTAGTTGAGGTAAAAGACAGAAGCGGCAATGTCGTCGGTGAAGCAGGACACGGTATAAAGGAAGACCGTGCGGATGTTTTGGCAGAACGTGCTGCAAGGTGGGAATTTGATACTAAAGATAATCCGGAAGGAAAGGGCGTAAGCTCACGTCAAAGCAGTAAAAAGATGCTTGATCCTGATGGTAACCTTGTGTCAACCGGAATAGGTCTTGAGGAAGGAAATAAAGAAAGCTTTAGTCAAAGAGCAAGTAAATGGGAGTTTGACGGTCAAAAGACAAGTGGAAACGGTGTTAAAAACAGAGCCAATTATTCTGAAACAGTCAGTGAAAACGGCGAGACCGTATCCTCGGGTACCGGCGTACCGGAAAAATCCCGTGCTGAGATGGAAGCAAGGGCAAACCTGTGGCCGGATGTAAAGAGTGCAAAGACGATAGCGGATTTTCTTTCAAATACTTAATAAGATAACACGTGGCGGTGATTTGGATATATGTTGAAGATAAAGGCACCAATTGAATTAAAATGTAATACTGATGTCACCTCTGTCGGAGATTCCTTTGGTGAGAAGATACGCGGTAATTATGGTGTTATGGGCTCGGGGCTTTCGGGTGAGGAGCTTATGCATCTTGTGAGCCGACCTCCTGAGATATATCTCGGAGAGGGTGGAATAACCAATCTTGTAAGTGAGTCCAATATAGAAAACAGACAGTTAAACAAGGTTGAAATATTTAATAATTTTCTTAACCGTGTACTTGTCAATACGGATGCCAACCTTACTTATCAGGACAGGGTTTTTATATCCAACGTTATAAATCAGCTGGGTATAAAAAATGAGAATCAATTTATGCAGCAGGTAGAAAATCTAAAGCAGGAGATAAACAATACCGAGGAGCTTGTGAGCCTGTACTGGAATAATTTAAGCCACTTGGAAAGCCTTGTGAACGATTATCGTGAGGGTGATACAAGCATTACAATAAATGAGGAAACAAACGATAATAAAGAGCTCTATCTGCATGAAAATATTATGAACCGTCTTATGACGGGAGCACTTTACAGAATCGTACAGAATTTTAGTGAACATATATCTGGCGATACGATAATTACTAAAGAAGAGTATCAGATATCCGAGCAAAGCCGTATAACACAGAACATACTGCTTAACCGTCTTAAAAATGTAGTAAGGCATGAAAGCTCACCTTTGATTTTCAGACATGAAAATATGTATGAGGAAAATGTAGCAGGTGATGAGACGGTAAACGAGGAGACGATTAATAACAGAGTTAATTCTGCTGTTCTTCTCAATATGATAGACAATATATATCAAAACCGCCATGAAAGCTTTATAAAGGGCGGCAATAAGTTTTATCATATGGAGAGTACATTCTATGAGGGTGCAGACAATACCATTCAGAGAATAACGGAAAATGTAAATCAGAATTTTGTATATGCGGGAAGCCTTACCAATACCGAGGAGCGCGTAGAACAGCTCGGGGATGAGATAGATATAATCAATAATATACTGTCTGAAAGCCATACCGAGCAGTTAAGAATTCTTACGGATGCAGATTATCGTCAATACAGAAATACAAGCTACAGAAACAATAACGTAACAAATGTTACAGATAGTCCGGTAAATGTATCTGTCGATGGTACAAGGATAAATCAGGGTGATAATGTAACCATAACAGGTGATACGATAAACTTAGGTGACAGCATAACCAATGAAGAAAATCTTATGGTGCATGCTGAGGGTGATGCTAACAGAATAGAAGAAACCAATATCGAAATTGAAAATATCAACCGTGAGCTTGCTCTTATCAATGAGCAAAACCTTACGCGTAATGAAGAATATATAAGAAATATTAACAATATCAATCAAAGACTTAGTCGACCTGCTGTTGAAAACGACAGAGCAAGGACGGTTGCCGACAGCCTTAAGGCTTTGGAAAACCCAATCGAATTCCTGCGTGAGGTTAAAGAGGAAAACGCTTCAAGGGAAAATGATCAAAGACTCAGAGAGGAAGCAATGCTTGAGGCTCTTCCAATCAGAGAAAGAGAGACGACAAGACTTCTAAAACAGTACCTTGAAAGACCGGAGACTCTCCGTGACAGACGAGTCGTTACCGAAAACAATCTTACACAGCTTATGGCTGATGTAAACCGGGTTGAGCGTGAAAACCGTATCCGTGAAGAAAAAGAGACGGTAGAACAAAGACAGAAGGAAACTGTTAAGGAAATTGTAACCGAATCTGTTCGCGAATTGCGTCAGGCAAGACCTGAGATTAAGGTGGAACAAAGACCTGGCGACAAGATATCTCTTGTTCATAAATCTCAGGAAACACTTGTAAATGAAGAGATTATAGATGAGATAGTTTCTCAAAATTACAGGATAGAAAAACAAAACGAGAAGATTGAAACAATTATAAATAACAATCAGACAGAAACCAAAACGATAATTAATAACGAAGAACATCATGTTATAACGGAGCAAAACAGGGATATTACCGATGAGGTAAGAAGAAGCATACAGGGACAGATGGATACCATAAAAGACAAGGTATATAACAAGCTTTCCAAGAGGCTTGCAAATGAAAAAATCAGGAGAGGTTTGTAGCATATGAGTTTATTTGATGACTTAAAGGTTTTAAGCGGTGGAGTACCAAAGGCTATACTTTTTGTTCAAAAACGAAAGCTTTCGTATGACGGAGCGGATAAGTCCACCAATATCAATAAAAATATATCAGCTTTAAGAAATGTAACCAAGGCCGGTAAGTCAAGCTCTATAGCAAAGCGTATGGAGAAGATGAAACCCGGACAGGTGGTTGGAATCGGTACCATAGGCAGTACCCAGCAGGCGAAGTCCCAGAGTGCAATCGAAGCCTCTACGGCACTTGCACAGGAAAACTTCTTAAGATTTGAGGTACAGTATAATCCAAATACTATTTCTACAAGAACCAGTGCAGGACGATATCCCGAGTACCGTGCCATGGGTGATTCGGGTACCAAGCAGTTTTATATGGTAGAAAGAGAAGCGACTACCTATCTGGATGTACAGCTTATATTTGAAGATGTAAATGTCCAGAATGCATTTATGACTGAAAACTTAAATCCTACGGCGGCAAATGCCATAGATATGATTGGCAATGTTGCCCGAACCGTAATGGATGATAATTACAGTATAAAAAATCAGGTTGAAGGTCTTGTATCGCTTTTGATTAAGCAGAATACGAGAAGAGTAGTATTTTTCTGGTCCGAGATGTTTTTCCATGGCGTTGTGGAATCGGTTGATGCTACATACACGATGTTTAATAAATTGGGAGATCCCATAAAGGCTACGGTAAATCTTGCCATACGTCAGGCAGCATCCGGTGACGAATATAAGTCGGATGCAGAATACTGGGATAAGGCATACAAACAGATATTTAAAGAATCCGGAACAGTATCCGGTGCTATGAATACGATAAACAGATTATTTGGTTAGGAGTAGGATATGGCTGTTACAGATCTTTTGAAAAATGGATTAGCCGATATAACCGGTACAGTGGAAAAGGCCATTATAATGATATGTGACGAGAGTCTTGAGGACGACCTTCAAAAAAAGGCGGGCGTCAAGACCAAGACCAGCAGTGCGGCTTCCTCCGGCATAGGAGGTGTAGCGGGTTCTGTTGCTGATAATGCCATGTCAAAGGCCACTGATGCCGCTAAAAATGCTGTTGAAGATAAGGTAAAGGATGCAGCAGCCGAATATGCGGAGCTTGCCGGCATTAAGGCAGGAAGTATATTGGGCGGTGACAAGACGATTAATTATAATCGTGAATTTTCTGTTCAGTTTAATCCTTCAACCATGCAGATATCAGCCCGTAAGTATAGTGAAAAGGACTTAACAAAGGGCGATGCCACACAAAATAACAACAATATAAATATGGCATCTCCTTATCCCGATATAGTTTTTTCGGTTACACTTTTATTTGAAAGGGTAGTTGCGGAAGAGGCTTTTTTGGAGGATACCAGATTTAAGAGTCTTTCAACTCTCGGAAGAAGTGTGGTAAGAGAGGGTTTTAATGCTATAACCGGTGGCTTTGAGACTGTTCAGAATATGGTCGAGGGCTTTGTCGGAGCCATCAGAAATAAGCGTACAAGACGAATCTGCTTTGCATGGAATAATATGCGCTATGAAGGTATATTAAACGGTGTAAATACAAAATATACAATGTTTGATCTCTATGGAAGACCTGTAAGAGGTGAGGTCAGACTTGTGATAAGACTTTCGGATATGCAGATAAATGATATTGATATGGGTTACTGGGAAGATGCATATGATAAGGCTTTTGGATTTGATCCTGTTACTGAAGGTGCCTATGGTAAGCTTAAAAATGCTGCATCAGCCATAGGAAGCGCGGCAAATATGGTAACGAATGCTGCCATGCAGACTGCAAATGCGGTTTCACAGATTACAGGTATGGTCGGAGGTCTTACCGACCAGATTTATACATCTTTATTTGGAGATGAGATAAAAGAAGAAAAGCAGGAAGAATTTAAAGATACATATGATGAAAAGAAGAAAAAGGACGACGAGGCGCACGAAGAACAGTTAAAGGAAAATGAAAGAAAGGCTAAAAGGGAAAGAAGCTTTGTATCAGGACAGACCAATACAAAGAGTGTCTCGATAAAAGAAGAAAAACGTGACGAGGAAAGAAAAACCGATACAGAAATAGATAAAGATAATACCAAAGGCAATGGTAATACAGGCGGTACAGGTAATACAGATAACGACGATGAGGATAAGAAGGATAAAAGTATTAACAGTCTTCTTGACTCAGACGATAATTCGGGTATTCCCATATTAGAAGAAGAAACAGATACGGATACAGAAGATGAAGCATTAGAAGACGGTATTATAATGGGGGTATAGGTGATTGGCAGAGTTTGAATTTGACAAGCTTGAAAAAGAATACGAGCATTTTGGTCATCCTGTCGTAAGTTTAGAGATTGCGGGAGACGAGTTTGAAAACAACAAGTACGGACTTGGTGTGTCGGATATACGTATAGAGCTTTCGGCAGGCTTTGAGGCAAGTATGGCAAGCTTTGTGATATATAACGTATATGATATGGTAAACGGTACATTTGTATTTGACAGATTTAAAAAATATGTCCTGCTTGGTTCAAGTGTTGTAATATATGCAGGCTATGGTTCGTCAGTGCGTGAGGTGTTCCGCGGATTTATAGCAAAGGTTAATTTCATATATGAAGAGGATGAGATTCCCGGAGTTATGGTGACCGCTATGGATATTAAGGGCGTTATGATGACCAATAACTCTGCAAGGCAGCTAAAGGCTAAGACCTATTCAGGAGCTTTAAAGGAGATTCTTGCATCCGAGCCTTATGTAAGTCTTATGACTGATGGAGTAATAAAAAGCCATAAGATATCAGATACTCCTGACGGTCAGATGAATGCTGCATCCGGTGGGATATCGGGAGTTGCAGGAGGTCTGGCATCCAATATTCCCGGAGCATCGGAGGCTCAAAATGCCGCAGGGCAGGCACAGGCACTTGAAGGTGCGGGTGCAACCACAGGAGCTCTTACGGGCGGAACTAATCAGCAAAGCGCTGATACATATACGATAGAGATGGTAGGAGAGAGTGATTATGAATTCTTTGTGAGAGCGGCAAAGCGATTTAACTATGATTTCTTCGTACTTGGCGGTGAGCTTATATTCAGACCTGCAAAGAGTGATACAACTCCTTATATGTCACTTGGCGTTAAGACAGGTATGAGAAATATAAATGTCGAATATGATATAACGGGATTATTTGGCAAGGTGGAAGTAAGAAATGTTGATCCGGGTAAGGGCAAGCTTATTTCATCATCTAAAAAATTTACCAATAAAATAAGTCAGGGCAGTAAAGCTAAGGGTATAGTCGGTAAGCTTGAAAAAGTATTTATCGATCCGACGGCATCCTCAAAGGATGATGCATCATATCGTGCCAGCTATCTGGTTGAGGATATGAGCTATCGTTTCGGAACCCTTGAGGCGGAGCTTATAGGGCTTCCCGAGCTTGTACCGGGCAGATTTATCGTGATAGAGGGACTTGGTAAGGATGTGGAAAACCAGTTTTATATTAATGAGGTTATCCATACCTTTAACGGTACCGGAGATTATATAACAAGAATAATAGGAAAGGCTGCAACCATAACGGATTCTGTCGGTATGGATTCGCTTACAGGTGGTCTGTCAGGAGCTTCTGATGCGATTTCCGGCATTTCAGGTGCGGCATCCGGTATAGGAGGATTATTCTAAAATGGGATTATTTGATGTTTTGGATGATATAGCGGAAAGAAATATTCAAAAGACCGAAACCGGAGATAATCGTATATTTGGTGTTGTTGTCGGAGAGGTTGTGGATAATTATGATTCCGAACGTGCAGGACGTGTATGTGTTTCCATACACACGCGTGACTCGGAGGCAAACGTACTCAAATGGGCAAGAGTTGCACTTCCTTATATGGGTAAGGAATGGGGTATGTATTTCTTCCCCGAGGTGGGCGACCAGGTGCTGATTGCCTTTGACGGAGGCAATATAGAAAGACCATATATAATAGGCAGTATACCTAAGGATAATGATAAATTTTTAAAAAAGTCCAAGCATGAAAAAAATAAGAAAAAGAGGATAGTAACCAAAAACGGTAATGCGATTGAGATTACCGACGGAACAAGTCAGGATGATATGGCAGAGGATGCTGCGGCAGTACCGTCACCTACGGATGTTGCCGGAGGAGGATTATCCGGCGGAGCTGCGGGAGGTATGGAAGGTGATAAGATAGTTATCATGACTGCCGATGAAAAACACAGCATTACCATGGACGACGGGAAAAACCTTATAGAGATTAAGGATAAAGACGGCAACTGTGATATCAAGATGAAAACCATGGACGGAACCATGAATATCACTGCGGCAAGAAAGCTGATTATCAAGGTAGGAGAAACCATCAATATTACCATGAACGGCGACTCCGGTAAGGTTTTAATTGAAGCAAAGGACGTTGTGGTTGACTCAACCGGCAAGGTATCGGTATCCGCAACAGGCAGAAATGAAATCTCTGCTGCCAATATCAATATCGATTCAAACAGTACGATTAAGCTTAAGGCAAGTACTATGGTAACGGTAGAGGGAAAACCTATACGTCTTGGATAAAATGTGACTGTTTTGTGAGTAAAATATGTTACACTTACGAGTATAAGGTTAAAATAAGGAGAATATTTATGGCTGATAAGGAATTTTTGGGACAGGGTATGAAGTTTCCGCCACAAATAAATAAAGCTACGGGACGATTTATGACTGTATCGGAGGAACAGGCAGTAAGACAATCCGTATATCTGATTTTGATGACGCAGTTGGGCGAAAGACCACTTCGTGAAAACTTCGGAAGCAGCATAATGAGTTATACCTTTATGGATATGAACCTTACAAGGATTAATATACTTATACGTACCCTGAAGGATCAGATACTTAATCAGGAACCGCGTATAGATGACCTTAAGATTACACCGAGTGAGGACTCGGGAAACGGAAGAATTATCTTTGATATTGAATATACCGTTTCAGCAACCAATACAAGAGATAACCTTGTATTTCCGTTTTATTTAAATCAGGAAACAGAAGTAAGAGAGGAAGAACCGGAGAATTATGAGTCTGAACCAGTTGAAGAAATTGAATATTGATACGAGGACAGAGGATGATATCAGGCATGAGGTGGCTCGCCTTGCAAGGGATTATGAGACGGGATGGATTCCCGATGAAGAAAATCCCGATGTAGGTATGGCACTTGCGGGTGTCTTTGCACATGAGGTGTCTGAAAATATCGACCGTATGAATGAGATAATGGACAGATATCATACGGAATTTGTAAATATGCTCGATATATCATTGCTTCCGGCTAAGCCGGCAAGCTCTATTGTTGTTTGTGAACTTGCGGATGATACTATCCCGGGAGCAGGTATCCCAAAGGGTACAAAGCTTCTGACGGATTCTGAAGAGCCGGTTGTTTTTGAAACCGAGCACAGTCTTTATGTTACAAGTGCAAGTATAAGTGCGGTATTTCAGGCTGACAGGGAAACCGGAGCGATTGTTCCGCTTTTGGGAAGCTTTCGCAATCCGGAACTTATAAGAGGAGAGGAGCTTCTTGCTGATTATACTCATACATCGGGTGCATCAGTCCAGGATGAACTTAAGCCGTTTACGCTATTTGGAGAAAACGGAGGAATTGACAGAAATGTAGTGGTATTTTATCATACCACGGTATTTGACTGTGAAAATGATGATATATATGTACGTATAGAGGATGGAGAAAAGCTTGTAGAGGATATAAAGGAAAAGCGTGTACGTTTTGCATATCTTAGCGAGGATGGAATTAAAGATTATACATATACGGAGCTTCGTCCGGACGGAAAAACCTTTGTTATAAGAAAGTATGAGCCAAACAGAAGGATACAGGCAGGTACGGAAGAGTACAGTATGCTTCTTATGATTGCTGACAGAGCACCGCTTGAATCAAGACATGTGCAAAGCATCACCTTTTCATCTCACGGCAAGCCGGCTAATGCTGAAAATATAAATAACGGTTCAAATGATTTTGATGTGGAGGAGTTTCTTCCTTTTACGGATACAATATCACTTTATGACGATTGTTATATCTGCCATGATAATTATTTTTCCAAGGCAGGAGCAAAAGTTAAAATCACCTTTGACCTTTCCATCAATGAGCATAAGGTAAGCTATACTGCTGAACAGGTTGAGGAGAGCTTAAAGGTTATTAAGAGAAAGCCTAAGACAAGATCTCAGGATGTTCCGGGAGATTGTTATGTAGAGGAGGTCGCTCTTGAATATTTCAATGGAACAGGCTGGAAGAAGCTTCCGACTGTTACTGACATGAGAGGTATATTTGCAAGAGAAGATGAAACCGGAAGATGTGAGATAACATTTATCTGTCCGGATGACTGGACTCCTCAAATGACCGGACCTTATGACGGAAGGTGTATAAGGCTTCAGATAACGAAAGCGGAAAATTGCTATATGCGTCCGTGTATACATCATTATCCGTCAATCAAAAATCTTATGATTTCATATACATATGAAAACCATTATGTTCATGCGGACAGAGCAGAGACTATCATAGGAACATCAAGGAGAGAGATTACACAAAGCCTTAAGTCAGCAGACGGCTATATGACATTTTTGGCAGGAAGCTATACGGAGGATGCGCTTTATCTGGGATTTTCAAGACCGATGGAATCCGGTCCTGTAAGCATACTTTTTAATCTTTCCGATAGTATGGAATATGATGGTTTAAAATGTCGTTTTGAATACGTTTCTTTAGATGGCTTTAAGCCTATGAAGGTTCTTGACTATACACAGGAGTTTACTCATTCGGGCGTTATTATGTTTATACCGCCTGCTGATATGAGACCTCTTACACTTGAAGGAAAAAATGCATACTGGATTCGTATTGTAAGATATCATGTAAATGAGGATGCGGAAAAATATGAAAATCTTCCTTTTGTTAATGATATCTGTCTCAATGCGGTTCAGGTATCCAATATAGAGACAAGACCTACACAGTCGTTTTTTGTTGAAGAGATAAAGCCGGGTATGCAATTTTATCTCGGTGTTACTCATATACTTGACGCTGATGTATGGGTTAACGAGATGGGACGTCACTCCAGAGAGAGGATGATGACCATGTGGGAGGAAGAACCGGAAAATGTAATTATAGAGCAGGACAGCATGGGTGGAATTACGGCATTTTACAGAAGATGGTATGAGACGGACCGTCTTGAAACTGCCGACAATCCGCGAAGCTATCAGCTTGACCGCCTGCTTAACAGGATAATATTCGGTGACGGAATTAAGACGTGGATTCCTTCAGTTACAGATGATGAAGCGATAAGATGTACTGTCAGATGCTGCAACGGAAGAGACGGCAATGTTGAGGCGGATATGATAACAGAACCTCAGGGATATCTGATGTATATCGGAGGTATAACCAATCCTATAAAGGCATACGGAGGAAGCAATATCGAGGAGCTTGATAAGGCTTTGGAAAGAGGAGCAAGCGTCTTAAGCAGCAGAAACAGACTTGTTACCATGCAGGATTATATCCGTGTAATATATGCTTATTCGGATACGATTGATAAGGTTAAGGGAATTATCGGACAGACGAAAAATGGTGATGGAAAGGCTGGAGATCTGACCTTCGTGCTTTTAATGAAGGACTATATCGAGGGCTCTTACTCGTTCCACCGCCTTGTAAGAGGACTTACCGATTATCTTCTGGCACGTTCCGAGATAACTGTTACCGATAATTATCTGCATATAGTAGAGCCTACCTTTGTGGAGCTTTCGGTTTCACTTTGGATAAATGTAATAAATATTGATGACAGCTTTGAGATTCAGGCACTTATGCAGCAGGCTTTGGATGATTTTCTTGATCCTGTCAGCAATCCGGGACTTGATATAGGAATGCTGCCAAGACGTTCACAGCTTTTGATGAGGCTGAACAGTCTGAAAAATAAGGCTATAGTTAAAAAGTCAGTAGTAATTGCAAGGTTTAGGGATGAAAATGGCATACATGAGATGGATCTTGAGGATGTCAAAATCACTCCTTTTATGGTAGCAAAAAACGGTGAACACAAGGTACATATTTTGAATTAATTATAAAGATATAGGAGAGATTTGGATGCTGGAATACATAAGCAGTGATAAAAAAACCTATGACGAGAGGTATGAAGAGGCTATTTCCAAAATACCTCTTTATACAAAGGAATGGACTAATTATAATCCTTCTGACCCGGGTATAACTATTCTTGAGGTTTTGACCGGATACGAAACCCTTGCGCAGGAGCGTATAGACAGGGTTCCTTTTGCGGTGCGTGAAAATCTGCTTAAAATGATGGGATTTAGCATAAGAAAGGGAAGACCGGCGAGACTTCTTCTTTCTGCAGAGGGACTTGGCACACCTGTTACAATTCCGGCTAATCATAGATTTGTTATCGGAGATTTAATATTTGAAACTAACAGACGTATAGAGCTTTCCGGAGCAAGGATGCTTGGAGTTTTTTCAAAAACAGCGGACGGATATAAGGATTGTTCGGGCGTATTGGATAAAGAAACCAGAGTCCCGGTCAGTATATTCGGAAAATATCCACAGGAAAAAAACGCAGTATATTTTGTAGCTGATAAGCTTCCCGATCCGGGTGAAGAGCTTATCTTATATGTGGAGCTTAATGTTACGACCAACAGAAATCCGCTTACTGAAAAGATGAAGAATCCTTTTGCGGATGTATCCTTTGAAGTTCTGACGGAGTCGGGCTTTGTTCCATGTAAGGTAAGGGATTTTACAAGTGCATTTTTAACAGGTGGTGAGATTCGTATACGTATGCCGGAGGAACCTGTTACGTACTCAAACGGATATGATGAGGAAAACGATAATAATTCTCTGACATCAGACAGACCACCTATGGAGGGATATCTTTTGCGTGCGGTACTAAAGGAAGCAAACTACGATGTTGCACCTAAGGTTACAGCCATTCATCCGTTTTTATTTGAGGTATGGCAGAAATTTTCGATGTCTGAATGCCTTACATATCAGAGAACCTCGGATATAACTGTCAAAAGCTCCTTTATAGGAGAGGCTTATGTAGATGTATATTGCAAGGAAGAAAAAGGAAACTCTTACCGGAAATATATGTATGCACCTGCATTTAATGAAGAAGGACGGTTTTATACGCAGACGATGTCAGAGGATGGCTTTTATCATATAGACTTTGACAGTAAGCTTACCGGATATGGTCCGGAGAAGGTTAAAAACTGCGTAAAGATTGTATGCTACTCGGAAGAGGTTATGCGAAGATATTCAATCGGCAGGGTTTTGGGATATGATAATCAGACTATTGACCTTCCGTTTGATCATCTTGTGTCGGAGGGATTTTCGATAATAGCAAGAAGAGAGGACGATGAGGGAGGATATATATATGATTTTGTCCGTCCTGAATATGAGGGTGAGGATGCACTCTTTTATCACCTTCTTGAAAATGATGGCAAAATCATCATAGAAGATGCCGGAGATTTTATAGGAGCGGAGCTTTTCCTTGCGGGTATAGCAGTTACACGGGGAAAAGACGGTAATATCCGTGAAGGAAATGAACTTATATCGTCTAAGCCTGTTTCGTCTGAACCGGTACATTTTTATAATCCGGGACCGGGAACCGGCGGAGCGTATCGTGAGCGTTTAGAGGATGTCAGGAGACGTTTTCTCGCAGATATGGAAAAGTCCTATACGGCAGTTACCGAAAATGATTTTGAACAGCTTGTAAAGAATACACCGGGACTTATAATCGATAAGGCAAGAGCCTATATGGATGAAGAAAAAAATATGGTTAGAATTGCCGTTAAGCCGGGGATGGATGAAGAATTCCCTAAGCTTTCGGATTATTATAAAAAGATTATTATGGAGCATCTTGATATGAGAAGGCTTCTTTCTACGAGAATTGAGCTTACCTCACCGGTTTATACGAGGGTAAATGTATCCGGTACGGTCTATGTCAAGCTTAATTATGATGATAGTGAAAAGCAGATTGAAAGATGCATAAGAGAAAAAATTGACTATATTAACACCGCTAAAAACTTCGGAGAGAGGCTTTCGTTTGATGACTGCTTCCATGCGATAGAGATGCTTGACTGTGTAAAAAATGTCTATGACCTTTCGATACTGCCTCATTCGCTGGCTCATGCAAGACTTTCCGAGGCGGATATCATACCTGATGACAATTGTCTTCTTTATCCGGGAGATATCAAGATTGAAGTTGTGACATATGACAGGTAGTGGAGGAACGATATGGAGAGAACTGTTTACAGTATAAAAATGAATCGTTTAAAAAAATCCTATGGCGAGGGCATTTTTATGGATCAAAATGCCGTTATTCACCTTGATGAAAATGAGCCTGTGCACAGACTGTATCTTAAAAGCATAGATGCCGCTGACGAGGACGCTGAATGGGGCAGATTATCCTTTGGGTTAAGCCTGTCCGAGGAGCAGGTATTATACATATATGCATTTGCAACAAATGAAAGATATATAACCATAGGCAATGAAAATGTTGATATAAACCGTTTTCTTACTTCGGGCAATGTATCTGATGATACAAAGAAAATTCTTATGAAGCAGCCCGGAGCACTTAGGTTTGTAGGAAAAAACGATGTGCTTTTATATGAACTTAAGGGAAGATATTTATATATAGCAATAGAGGTTATGGGTGAAGGGGCAGGATATATTTCCAAACTTTCGGTTGAAAGAGGCTCGGATGAATTTACCGGAGCATTTCCTGAGATATACAGGGAAAACAACGATTTCTTCCGTAGATATATGAGCGTATTTAACAGTATATACAATGATTTTGATGATAATATCGATAAGCTTCCGAAGTTACTCGACCTTGATAAATGTCCGGATATACTACTACCTGTTTATGCAGGCTGGCTTGGTATAGATGTTCAGGGGGATTTGCTTAAGCCAAAGGCGTTGAGAACGCTTGTAAAAGAGGCGTATACCCTAAATAAAATGAAGGGAACAAGGGCGTGCTTAAGAAGGATTTTAGAGATAGCGGTGGAAGAGCAGTTTTTAATACTTGAGGCAAATCAGATGAATGAGTTTTCTGACGGAAGAACAGAAGATGCTTCTGTATTTGACATAACTGTTTTAATTAAAAAGCAGCTTTCGGAGACTGAAAGATTTCAGCTTACTTATCTTTTGGAGCAGTTTATACCGGTACGTTCACGTCTTAAGCTTGAAAACTTCAAGGATACGGGTATTATGGACAGCAGAATTTATCTTGATATGAATGCGAAGGTTGCCGAAACGGAAAATGCTTCACTTGATGATATGATGGGACTTGATAATAATATTATTCTTGAAGAATAGCAGTATTATGAATTATAATGTTATGTGTCTTGATAATAATCAACACTTTATCAATTGTAAATTATAAAAAAAGTAGGAGGAATCGTGATGACGATATCAGAGATTAAAAATTCGGGAGAAATAACACTAAAGCTTAGCGGAAGGGTTGATACAATAACGGCACCCGAGCTCCAGCAGGCTGTTCTTATTGCATTTCAAAAAGAAAAAAATATAGTTATAGATTTTGAAGATGTAGAGTACATATCAAGTGCCGGACTCAGAGCTTTGTTAATTGGGGAAAAGACAGCCAAGTCCAAGGGTGGAAGCATGACCATCAAGGGAGCAAACGAGACGGTGTTGAGTGTGTTTAGCGTAACAGGCTTTGATAAAATTCTTACGATAGTATAACCGGGGGATAACAATGAAAAAAGCAAAGATAATTTTTTTAAATCTTCTTATCATTTTTTATGTTTTGACGATAGGAGGATGGTGGTACGAAAATGAGATATTGTTTTTTGTATCTTTCGGATGCTTTAGTCTTTCTTTATTAGTATTCATAATACTTGCCATGAAAAAAGCTTCTAAGACGGATGATAAGGAATATGAGGATATTCCTAACATTAATTACGATGAAGCTTATGCCACTGATACGCAGGAGGAAGCAGCTTATGCAGATGTTTCGCAGAGCGAAGCAGCTGTCACTGATGCATATGGGGAAGCAGTCCTTACAGACGCTGCTCAGGATACAGCTTCTGATACCTACGATGAATCCTCTGCATCGGATGTAGGAAGCTATATGTCAAGGATAGATGAGCTTGAGTTTGAACTTCAGGATACAAAGGATATGCTCGAAAATTACAAATCAGAGCTTGAAGCATATAAAGAGCGTGAAAACAGTCAGAAAAACAACTTCATGTCTATTCTTCCGGAGGGTATAACTCCGAGAGAGGCATTGTCTACTGTAAACATCGTGGATGTGGCAAGGAGTGTTGTAGAAGAACTTCATACGGCCGCACTCCGTGCAGGTCTTCGTGTTCAGGTATCTTCCGGCGAAGAGCAGATACTTGTGCGTGCAGATGAGGATTTGCTTCGGGTTTTATTTAGAAACATTGTCGATAATTCAATAAAATATATGAACCGTCAAGGTATATTGGTCATTACTCTGTCAACGATAGGGGACGACCTTTTTGTGGTTTTAAAGGATAACGGTGAGGGACTTAGTTCAGAAGAAACAAATCATATATTTGAACTAAACTATCAGGGTTCAAACCGTATATCGGGAAATGGTCTCGGTCTTGCACAGGCCAAGGCTGTCGTTGAATACTATGGCGGAAATATATATGCAAAGTCAACAATGGGAGGCGGTATGGGTATATACATCCAGCTTCCGACTACATAAAAAGCCATTAAGCTTTGGTTAAAATCGACCATATAAACGTTTTATAACAGGGGGTGATGACATGTCCTTATTTAATTCCAATTTGTCTGACAGGCTTATGGATGCAAACAAGCGTGTAAATGCAGAAAATAAAAAGAAAAATGATATACAGCAGGATCAGGATGAGGATGAAATGGGATATGCCTATGATGAACGCTTTAATTATGGTTTCCTAAATGATAACAAGGGTGTATTTGTAAATAATGATGATGAAAATGCTTTAAATACTGCAAAGAGTATATTTGATAGGACTGCAGTATTCCATGTAAAAAATGACGAATAACAAAATATGTTTTAAATAAATTCTTAAAAGAGGAGATATTACTTTGGCTGGTAGAAAGAAAAAAACAGAAGAAATAACTGAAAATATCCCTACTTCCGTAGGAGGAAAAAAGGTTGTTGCCTTTTCAGGATATGACGAATATATGCGTCATATATTTCATTGTGTAAATATGTGCCTTTCGGCATATATGGAAAATATGAAGCTTACGTTTTCAAACGGTCAGGGTGGATATAAGAATGTACTTTATCCCGATTTGGAAGTGGCTTCCGATTCATGTAACGAGCAGCTCATAAAATATGAGCAGATATATGGCAGTACATCAAATGATAAGGATAAGGAGCTTGATTTGGATGAGCTTGATGAGCTTGATAATTCTGACGAAGGAAATGAGGATTTTGATGACGAGCTTCTTTCTTTACTGGGTGCATTTGCAGAAACCTCCGGTGGTGCAGACAGTGATTCTGACGATGAAGGAGAGGAATTTGAAGAGTCAGAACGAATTAAAGCAGCACGCGATGCATTTGATGTCGCCGCACAGCTTGAATGGATATCAGCCTGTGGAGAATTGACATTAAAAAATGGAGAAAAAATGCCTTTTTACGAGCTTACGAAAAAGCTTGAGATGCGTCCGTTTGCTTTATTTACCTTTGCGAGTGGGGTATTATCCTCAACACAGACGGATTATGCAGGAATTTTCCAGATTATAAATGAAAACGGTAATCTTTCATCACCTACTATCGAGAGTGCTGCAAAGATTTATTTTGGATCTAATTATTCGATTACCGGTGCTTACGGTGAGATGAGTGAATGTCTTGAGACATTGCTTCCTATACTTGACTTAAGAGTAGTATCAAGTATGCCGTTTTCGACTGTTATATCACCTGATAAGCGTATCATAGATTATCTTTTCGGTAAGGATCCTATGCGTCTTGACGAAAACTATATAAGATTCTTTAAGATGCTTACCACAAAAGAAGAACTTGATCCGATTATGGCCAATGACGGACAGCTTGAGGCTATGAAGATATCCTATGGCGAGGGTGTGCGTATATTCTCGTATTACGGAGATGAGGGAAGTGGAAGAAAATTCTTTATAAGACATTTTTGTGAGGAAAATAATCTCGGAGCAGTTTCCATAAACTGTAAAAAGCTTTTTGTATATGATTTTAATTTTGTGGAAAAAGCTTTATGGGCTGTTACCAGAGAGTGTATTCTAACCAACTCCTGCTGTTGTTTGGATGAGCTCACATTTAGAGAAGATGAGAAAGAAAAATTTTATGGATATATGGATCTTGCATTTGCCAAGCTTACTCAAAAGAAAATTCTGGTATTTGCGATAAGCAGGGAAAAGCTCGCTATGAGGGATATAACCAAGGAAGAGGTTACAGAACTTGAGATACCTACCCCTAACAACGAGGAAAGAGAAAAATGTTGGAATTATTTTTCGCAAAAATACAAGCTCGACAAAGATGTTGATAAGCTCGAGATGGCAACAAAATTCCTCTTTACACCGGGCAAGATAAAATCTGCTCTTCACAGTGCAAGAAGCCTTGCAACTATGAATAAGGAAATTCTCATATCGCGTGCCACACTGTTTCAGGGTTGCTATGGTCAGATGAGTTCTGAGCTTACACAGAAAGCAACCAAGATTAAGGCAAACTTTGGATTTGAAGATATCGTTATGAATAAGGATCAGCGTGAGACCTTAGAGCATGCTATAGACCAGATGAACTTCAGAAAACAGGTTTATGACGGTTGGAATTATACCAAAAAATATCCTTATGGACGTGGTTTATCGATTCTTTTGTTCGGGGCTCCCGGTACCGGTAAGTCCATGTGTGCACAGGTTATAGCACATGAGCTTAATCTTGAGTTATACAGAGTTGACCTTTCAAAGGTTATAGATAAGTATGTCGGTGAGACAGAAAAATCTATATCCATGATATTTAGAGAAGCAAAGAAATGTAATGTCGTACTCTTTTTTGATGAGTGTGATACCTTGTTTGCAAAGCGTTCGGACGATGGCGGTTCCAATCAGGCGTCCAATAACAATAAGACCGCACTCCTCTTGCAGGAGGTCGAGGGTTATGACGGAGTATCAGTTCTTGCTACAAACTACAAGCACAATATCGATCCTGCGTTCTTTAGACGTATGAAATACATAGTTGAGTTTCAGTTCCCGGATGTCGATACAAGAGAGATGCTTTGGCGTACAACCATACCTAAGGATACTCCTTTGGCTGATGACGTTGATATACGTTACCTTGCCGAAAAGTATGAGCTGGTTGGTGGTAATATCAAGAACTGTATACTTAATGCGGCATTCCTTGCCGCAGCGGATCCGGCGGCAGAGGGTAAGGTACATATGGTACATTATTTGCTTGCGGTTAAATACGAGTTTGTAAAGGTTGGTAAGGTATTTACACGTTCCGATTTTGAGCCGTATGCCGATGCTGTATTTGGAACTGAGAATATGAACAGATATTAATTTTTTCAATCAAGTGTTAATATCATAAGCGAGTTTGATGTTATTTGCTTGTTTTGAGGTGACTGTATGGATAATAATTATCAGGAAGAAGATAAAAAAGAAAAAGAGAAAAAAGAAAAATTAATAGCGGATATAAACAGGCTTAACATGCAAAAAGCTGCTAAAATGTTTGCCGGCATGAAGTACCGTGTAACCCGTAATAAAAAAGGCAAGCTTGTATATGCGAAAAATAACAATCAGCCAAAGCCTAAGCGTCAGCCTGCCGGTAACAAGAATGCAGTTGTTAATAAGGATTTGGGCAATAAGATTGCGATTAAAGGTAAGCGACGCAAGAATGAAAAGGGTAATAACCGGATTAAGCAGCCTATAGTTCCAGAAAATAATCAGATTGAGGAGCCTATAGTTCCCGTAAATAATCAGATTATGCAGCAAAATCCGCCTGTTAACGAACAAAATATTGATGCAAATGCGAATCAGGATATACAGATGGTAGAGATATTTATGCCACCTGTATTTGTTATGGAAAGAAATGAACAGCCAATCGAGCAGAATAATATCGCAGAAGAAAACGCAGGCGGTGGTGAACAGCAGGTTATAGAAGCACCACAGAACGCAGGTGGAGAAGAGGTTGTTGTACAGCAGATTATAGAGCAGCCACAGAATGCTGGTGGAGAAGAAGTTGTAGAGCAGCCACAGAATGCTGGTGGAGAAGAGGTTGTAGAACAGCAGAATATAGAGCAACCGCAGAATGTTGGCGGAGGGGAAGAGGTTGTAGAGCAGCCGCAGAACGTTGGTGGAGAAGATATTGCCGAGCAGATACGGAATGCAGGCTGGGAAGTTATAGAACAGATACAAAATCTGGTTGAAGAACAGCAGATTGCCGAACAACAACAGAATGCTCCGGTGCAGCCACAGAATGCTCCGGTGCGTCAGGAAATAGAAAATCTCTCAATGAATGAGTTTAACACTGCTTTATATTATATTTTAAAGGGTGAAAACAAAGTTGTTTCAATGGACGAAGCAGGTGACTTAAGCCTGCAGGGTGTTGCTATGCGTATTATGCTACAAAACAGAGCGGAAGAAGCACTCAAAAATGAGGACTTAAGACTGGCACAAAAGGCAAGAAAAGCCAATATGATTAAGGACGCTGTACGCCGCTTGGACGAGCTTAAAAAGGATGATGACGGCACAAAACGTATAGATGAATTCTTAAAGCTTGATTATACGGTTTTTGATAAATTTGATGATATGTATCTCGTTTTTTCATTTGACCGTATTAATAATGCCATTGAGCAGGCAGAATATATAGAGAGAGAGGTTTTACCGCTTGCAGAAGAAAAGAAAAGCTTAAGCAGGGAAACACATAGTAAGGTTACTGCTATGCTTGCTGCGATAAATGACTATAAGAATTATATGAATCTTCGTATGATGATTATGGCTGATAAAAATTATACGCTTGCTTTTGATGAAGAATTACTCAACGGTGCAGCAGACATTGATGAAGTGAACGAACGTCTTGAAAGCTATACGGCTGAAAGAGATATAAACAACGAACAGCTTTCAACGATTATGAGATATATTACATATAAGACAGAGATGGGTGATAATCCTCTTTTTTCCTTGCATTATGAGTTTAGGGAGAGTACTATGCTTGAGCGTATGCAGGCATATGGTTATGTTGTTGAGGAAGAAAATAATGAAGAGGAAGTGGACGAGGATGTAGAGCGTGAACTTCAAAATCTTGAAGCTGAAGTCGCAAATCAGGCACAAAACCAAATCGCTAATCAGGATGCAGTAAATCAGGCTCCGAATCAAATCATTAATCAGGAAGAAAACCAAAATGCTGTGGCAGAGCAGGGACAGATACCTTTAGTTCCGGAGCTTTTAAATGCCAAGCGTAAGGAAAGACTCACATATCTTCTTACCGGCGATAATGCGGGAAATGCAGAACCGGAGCTTGATATAAATAACCGTGCCGAGCTTGCAAAGGAAGCAAGAAACATATATGAGCAGTGGGAAAATATGGATCTTGAGAAGGAATTTGAAGGTACGCTTAATTCTCTTGTTGATGTTATAAAACAGGGTTATATGATTCCGCCTGAGATAATGGAGATTCTTTCTAAAGGCTTAAGACCGGGAACTTCTGTCTTGGCAAAGCAGGCTAATAAAGAAGTACTTGCTGCAGGTATGTATAAAGGCGGTGAGCAGGAGGCTGCAATGCTTCCGGTTGTCCTTGCTGATACATTTATGAAGACAGATTTTTCTGTATTTGATTCGATACAGGATGAGGATATAGTTAAAAACTACACTGAAGCAAAAAGCTTGATCGACTATGGCTTTGCTCTTAAAGATTATATGGAGCAGGCTATTAACAGTAAAACCTGTTTGATATCACAGGAGCGTGTAGATAATTTCAGCGCCGTTTTAGCTTCTTTAAAGGACTACACCGAGTATGCATTCAGACGTATGGATATCATAAGAAGTCCTTATTATACGCTGATTGACATGGATAAGGCACTTCATGAGCAGGATATAAAGGATATAAGGAATCGTATGCCTGAAGAACCTGAGGCTGATGATGAGAGTGCTCTTTTGGAATTTGTATATAACGGTTTAGAGCTTGCGCCTTATCTTGAAAAGGTAAGTAACGGAGGCTTCTTTGAGCGTGCTGCCGTTTATGGCTATAAGGCGGTTGATGATTATAAGGATGATAATCTTGATGTACAGGCTGAATATATAAGAGAGGTGGAAAGGATAGACAGGGAGCGCCTCTTATTTAACAGTGTACAAAGAGTTATAGGAAGCGGACAGGATTATGATGAAGAAAAGAATAATCCGGAACATGATGAGAATTTAAGAAAACGTCAGGAGCTTTCCGAAAGAGCCGGTGAAATATTTGCCAATCTTTCGGCAGAAGAGGAAGCTGACATGTGGGTAGAAGAGCTTTTAAGTACTGATGTAAGCGTATTTGACGGAATCGGAAAAGATGAAACCCTGATAGAGAAATTCAATGATATATATAAACTTACTTCGCGTCAGATCAGCATACAAAAAAAGCTTGATGCACATAAAAACGGTGAAATAGATTTAACAACAGAGCAAAAGCAGATACTTACAGGTATTCATAATATGCTTAGTGATGCTCAGCTTTATATTATATTAAAGCTTAATCAGATAAGAAATCCGTATTATAAAACTATGCATACGGTTGAAGAGTCCGCCAATGAAAATCTTGACAGGGAAGCCTTCAATAATAATTACAGAGAATTTGAAACGGATGATGCACAGCTTGAGGTCTATATCCAAATGACTAATCAGCTTCAGACATCTGCATTTTTTGCAAGACTTTCGGAAAGCGGCAAGGATATAAAGGACAGGTATATCAGTGATGCAATGTCTGCAGAAGATAATGCTATGAATGAAAGTATGGGCTTTGATCATTTAGGCAGGGATAATAACTTTACTGCCGTAACATATCTGTTGGATGGTGAAGAAGCTTTAGATAACATAGATAAAAATACATTTAAGGAAGGCTTAAGCAGGAGAATAGAAAGATTCGGAAAGGCAAATGATGCATACAGTAAAGCCTTGGAAAACAATCCAAAGATTCAAAATGCACTTTCCAAAGCATATACAAAGCTTGATGATTTCGGATATGTTAATTATGAGCTCGATGCTTCTGTAATAAACGGTATTTATCCTCTTTTAAAAACAGGAGATACCGATGAAGACTTAAAATATAATATGGAGCTTCTTATGAATCTCGGAGCTCCGGAAAAAAATACAAGGGGAGCTGCATATAAGGCAATGGTTGACAGCTTTCTTGGAGTAGATTTATCTAAATTCGACAGATGTGATGATGAGTACATTATGGAGAATTATACGGAAATTAAATCCATAGGCGTACAGGCAGAAACCTTTGCAAATGAAGAGCTTATTGATACATTTGATAAAAACGGATATAAGATTTCGGCTCAAAAAAGAAATAATCTTTCCGTACTTGCACAGGCGATAAAAAGATATGTTGCTTTTATGGACAGTCGTATGGCTCTTATGAGGCATCCGCTTTATGTTAACGTATTCAGAAATGCTGATGAAGGTAAGGCGTATGATCCGGAACAGTTAAAGGCGCGTATGGCTGAGGCTAAAGCGAAGATGTCGACTGATGCAGAGAGATTTGTATCGCCTGAAGACGGTAGATATATAGATGTTTTGGTCAATGCTTTTTCTAATGTTTATTCACAAAGAGAACGTGATATGTCGATGGAGGAGCGCCTTTTGGATAAAGGCTTTGAAAAGCTTGCACCGGGTGAGTATGATGAGGATATCGAAGGAAAGGAAGAATATCAGGAGCAGATATCCGAAGGTAATATAATAAAAGAATCCGTAGATTTAAGAACAGAGATGGTTGTTTCCAATGTCTTAAAGGAACTTGCAACAGAAGACGGCACTATAAGTCTTGAGGATTATAAGAAGCAGACAGAGGGAGGAGAAAAAAGAAGGGCACTTGCGGAAAGAGTACGGGAGCTTCCTGATTTTGATGGTATTGAACCAAAGATTATCATGGCAGATCTTCTTACTGATGATGCGGATATAATAAATGAATTCCTGGATATGAAATTTAATGAGTTGGATAATCTTGATGACGAAAAGCTTGTTGAAAATTATACAGAGATAGCAGCCTTATGTGGTATGGAAAATCAGATTGCAGCTACGCTTACAAGACTTAGGGAAGCTGATGAAAAACCGCTTGCTTCTACAGTAGCTGCTGTAGAGGGAAGGCTCAATATGTTACGAGACTTAAGGGAATATGTACTTGCAAAGCTTTCTGTTATTCGTAATCCTTTATATGTAAAGCACTATGATACAGCATATCTTGGCTTTAATGAGAAGCGCGAGGATATGGAGGCAAAGATAAACGAAAAGGGTGAGATGCTTGGTGAAGCCGGTAGAGCATATTTAAGAAAAGTCACCATAGCAAAGAGCCATCCATTTATGGCGAAATATACAGGTAACGGAAGTTCAACAGCCGATGCTTACGGCAAGCAGCAGGAAAATGATTTTTATAAAAAGGCCGAGATGCTCGGTGAGGGTGAAAATATAGCTCATCATGATGAAGAAGGCAGAGTTGAAGGTGATATGCCTCTTGAGGCAGATGAAAGACCGGAGGCTTCTGCACCTGCTCAAATTGAAGGAATACTTGAATCAAAATCTATGGGTGAGCCGTTAAAAGAGCTTGCTTCGATGGCTGAAATGACAAAGACCTACAAGAAAAAGATTTTCAAGAAGGAAAAGAAAACATATCAGGTTAAGGATCAAAAAGGTAAGGTAAAGGATGTATCAAGAACAATGCGTGTTCTTGACAAAATAGTCGATAAACCGGTATCAGAGTCCATTAACAAAGATATGGTGCCGATAAAGGAGCAGATAAAAATAATTATGGACTTCCTTGATACTGAATTTAAACATAAGAATGATGATGATTTTGAGACAGGTCTCTCACTTATACTCAATCATTTTGAGGTGCTTGACGGTATATGCGGTCAGTACCTAACCGGCAGAGGAAACCATATATCAGGTAGTATGGAGCAGGATATAAGAAGAAAGGTTCGTCGTATAAGACATATTGCCGAATATGCGTATACACAGACCTACACAAGTGCACGTATGAGCCGTATATACTTCAGGCAGCAGGATTTTTCAGGAAGAAGAATCCCTTGGAAAAATGTCTATTATTATGCGGAGCAGCCAATCACATGGGAACAGGGGCTTGTGCCTTATAACGAAATCAACAAGGAAATGAAGGATGTTATAAAGGGTGTTAAGCCTCCGCGTACCAGACTTAAGACATTTACCGAAAAGGATAATTCCTTTGATAAGATTGAGCATTGGATGAAGATATTCTCCGAATGTAAGCCTGATGAGGCTGTGGCGCTTGACAGAGATTTGTCCATAAAGGATATGGAGCGTATGGAAAAGCTGATTAGCGCGACAAATATGAGAGCTAATCAGGGTATTCCTGATGATTCCGTTGATTTCGAGCGCGCCTGTACGGATATGATGCATTCCTATGGAGTGACTAAAAACCGTATTAAAAAATATATCGATAATATGAAGCTTGAAACGGATGACGATAAGACACAAAAGCAGATGCTTGAATATGTGTCAGCGAGTCTTGACTGGCAGATGCAGATTTATGATGCGTATAAGGATAAGATTTCAGATACCTATGATGTTATCAAATCTGATTCTGAAAACCGTACTATAAGCGATGTATTTAGATCATGGAATAAGGCATATATGGAGTATGCAAAAAGAAAGCTTGAAGAAACTTCTGTTATGGCTGCTCCTGCAGATAGCGGAAACAATCCGGGAAATAACGGACAAAACCCATAAGATTATAATTAGTTCAAGGAGTTTAGATTATGTACGGATACAGGGATTATTTTGATGAGGCACTTTCGGGAACACCGTATAAAAACAGGGATGAGGAAATAGCCGAATATATAAGCCTTGTAGAGCTTATGCTTGAAGACTATGCCGGATTAAAGGGCTTAGGAACCGAAGAAGGTCTTTTTTCACGCGGACTTTTGATATCCGAGGAGGAGATGAAGGAGTATTTTATAAATCATCCTTCCTTACGTGACAGTGATGCATTCTTTTATGTACAGGCAGATATGGTAGATGAAGCACTTCTTCATATAAAAAGTCGAGAAGACGCAACAGATGATAAGAGTATACTGCCTATATATAATATAAAAGTCAGATATGGGTTGAGTACACCCGAGACACTTGCTGTTGTGCTTGGCTTTATGGTGTATGTCAGCAGGGGCTATGAGAGAGTTTTTGGCTTTTTACAGGATGATATAGAGCTAAGTGAGGCAACTGTAGGTCTTCTTATCTCTCTTTCCAAAAGAGTTTTTAAAGAAGATATACCGGATGCGGATTTGTTTATATCAGATAATAAAGGATTGTTTGGCTCGATATTTAAAGTAGCCGGAGCAGACATGATATATCCGCTACGTTCAAGGCTTATACTGACACATGCGGCAGCTTCTTATATATCGGGAAGCTTTACTGAAGCTATGCCTTTATCGGGCATAGTAAAGATATATGGTGAGGATAGTGAACCTGTCTTTTATGGGAAGGAAACCTATGCTGTTTCACTTTTATTAGATAGCAAGGATAAGTTTTCATGCGTATATCTTGAGGGAAAGGACAGTGAGGCAGCACTGCATATCGCAGCCAAGGCGGCGCAAAAAAGTAATAAAAGGCTTTTTTATCTGTCACTTAATGACATTAAAAATTCTGACGTGGAAGATATAAGTATTGCAGAGGAGACTGTTAAGTTTTATGGATATATGGAAGGCATAACACTTCTTCTTATCGATGTGAATGAGATGAATGTTAATGATGCTTTCCTTTTTGTATTTTTAAAAAGGCTTTTGGATAATAAAGTTTTATATCCGGTTTTGCTTTCTGGTGATGATAAGACGCCTCAAAGCTTAAAGCTTGGTCGGGTAATCAAAGAACCGGTTCTTCATATCGGTATATCCGCATTGGATGTAAAGATGCGTACCGCTATCTGGGATTATTATATTAAGTCCGAAAAGCTTGCAAAGGATAAGGATTTTTCGTCAGAAGAGCTTGCCGATTGCTATGAAATAGGCTACGGAGCCATAAAGGCAGCGGTTAAGCAGGCAGGTCTTAACATGCTTGTAAAGGGTGTTAAGAAGGTAAATAAGGATATAATGATTGATGCATTAAAGGGAATAGGAACTGTAAACTTTAACGGACTTGCCAAGGAAGTAAAGACTGTATATACATGGGATGACTTATGTATAGGCAAAGAAGAAAGCAGGATACTTAAGACTGCCTGCGACAGATATAAGATAAAGAACAGAATAGGCGAAAGCTGGGGTATAACCAAAAAGAACGCATACGGAAACGGTGTTTCTGTCTTGCTTTACGGTCCTCCGGGTACAGGCAAGACCATGTCGGCTCAAGTGGTTGCACGTGAGATAGGACTTCCACTTTACAGAGTAGATACATCTCAGCTTTTTTCAAAATATATAGGAGAAACACAAAAGAACTTAAATGCGGTATTTGACGAAGCAGAGACTTCAAACGTAATCCTTTTTTTTGATGAAGCGGATGCACTTTTTTCAAAGAGAACTGATGTGGAAAGCTCCAATGACAGACATGCCAATCAGGAGATAGCATTTTTGCTTCAAAGGATAGAAGAATACAAGGGCATGAGCATACTTGCAACAAATTATTATTCGGGCTTTGACAAGGCGTTTGTAAGACGTATAACCTATGCGGTAAGACTTGAGCAGCCGGATTATGAGACAAGGCTTTTACTCTGGAATAATACACTTCCCGACACCGTACCAAAGGAAAAGGATATAGATTATGAGTTTCTGGCAGAGAACTTTGAACTTACGGGAAGTAATATAAAGGCGATACTTTTATCCGCCGCATATATGGCGGGCGCCGAAGATAAGAAGCTTTCCATGAGCTATATAGTAAGAGCTATGAAGTACGAATTCGATAAGCTCGGCATGATGCCTGATTCGGGTAAATTCGGTCAGTATGCAGCATATTTATATGGATAATAAGATTATTTGTATGACTGTTTTGTGCTATTTACTATAATATAATCGCTTTATATAGGAGCATTTTAAATGCAGATAAAAAAATTAACCAATGACTTATTTTATATGATTCGTCCGATGGTAACAAAGGATGTATATATGCATCTTATTAATAACGAAGCTGATGTGCTGTGTGCATGGGAGCTTGATAAAGTTAAGAGAAGACTTGAACCAATCGGAACACTTGTTTATTCATCAGCTTATTATTCGTATGATGATGAGAGTAATGAAATCATGATAGAAAGTGTATATGTAGCAGAAGATTTCAGGAGACAGGACATTGGTCTAAAGCTGTTAAATGAGATGGAAAAAGCGGTAACCGATATGGAAGGTATCAGCGGATTATCTATTAACATACCTATACCTGAATTAGAAAATGAAGCGTCTCTTTTTATTAATAACGGATATGAACACCGTTTGGATGGAAATGTTGTTTATAAAATAAATGCGATGGATATAAGTAATATTCCTTTCTTTGCTAAAATAAAAAAATATAAGAAAAAATACAATGTATCGGCATTTAACAAGGTTACAAAACAAGAACTTAATAAATTGTATAGATTATTTGATGTAAAGCTTCCGGAATGGTTAAATCCTTCAACCTACGGTGGGACATTACAAAATGATTTAAGCTTTTTATTGATTAAGGATGATGAGGTAAAAGGATTTTTGGCAGCCTCACTATATCCGGAGAATGAGCTTTATCTCGGAGGCATATATGTAGATAATAAAGACGGAATGATGGTTGCCGCACTTTTGAGTGAGTTTGTTTATTCTCTTTCAAAGCGTACAGATATCAAAACAATTATATTTGCGGCAGCAACTGAGGAAGGAAATAATCTTGCAAAGCATATCCTTAAGGATTATGAAGGTGAATATTGGAGACAGGTAATATCCAATTTTTATAAAAAATTATAAATTAAAATATAAGGGAGAATTGTTATGAGTGAGAAGAAAAAAGAAACTAATGATGCAAAGGAAAACACACATGATCCAATGGCCTATGTGGTTCCAAGATTGGAAGGGCTTCTTGACATCCTTGAAGAGCTTGATATGTCGGCTGAGCTTATGTTGGATGAGGGTGAGGTTCCTTATGCAGTAGGAGAAAAAACGGATGGAACTCTGACTTATTTTACTTATATACCTTTTGATCTTGAAAATGAAGGACAGTTTGTGTTACAGATAAGCAGAATTGTAAGAGACGGAAGTAATGATACCGAGACCTCGCTTATCGATATAGCATCATATAATCTCGAAAGCAGTTTTGGGTTCGCTGTACAGGATCCACAAAGCGGAGATATTGTACTTCGTGCTC
This sequence comes from Lachnospiraceae bacterium, assembly GCA_017449765.1. Lineage (GTDB taxonomy): Bacteria > Bacillota > Clostridia > Lachnospirales > Lachnospiraceae > Coprococcus_C. The sequence goes on from JAFTFE010000047.1 coordinate 50,458, forward strand.
AGGTTCCGGAAATGGGTGGTACAGGTCTTGAATGGTATGCATATATATTTGAAATGTTTGAGGATGCCTGTGGTGCACTTATTGATGCTTTGAGTTAGGATTGTAAAGACGAGGTAAGATAATATGGATGGATTAGAGCTTTATAAAAATCAGGAAAAACAAAAGGATTTATATAAGCAGGAGGCTGTTGAGGAAAACGCATTTAAGACCGGATTCAAAAATGAATCAGGCACTGATGGTGCTTTTGACAATCAGGAAGCGGGAGATTTTGCAAAGATATCTGCCATTCCAGAGCCGGCTGCCAATAAAAATGGCGGAGTATTCAGATTTTTTAAGAAAAAATCGCTAAATGACCGAAATGCACCGGATGGCGATAATGCAAATGAACAACAAAATGAACAACAGCAGAATGTACAAGAAAACGTACAACAAAATGTGCAGCAGAACATTCAAGGAAACATACAGCAGAATGCTCAAGGAAACATACAGCAAAATGAGGGACAGCAGATTAAAAGGCAACCGCGTTATAAGAGGGCTCTTGTAGATTTAAATGATGCAGAAAGAGCCGGAGAATCAGTTAAGATGATGCGAGACAGTAAGGAGTTTTTGCTTTTAAAGACAGAAGCTGATTTAAAAGCAAAAAGGGATGTACCGCTTTCCGACTTTACTAAAAATATATTGGAAAAATTGCGCGAGCTTGGAGGCAAAGATGCATCACTCTTTTCTGATTTGAAAAGAAAGAAAAAAACATTTGAAGAAGAAAATGCGGCTGCAAAGGAGTGTCTGCCTTTCCTGATTAAATTTGCCGAGGATACCGAAAAGCTTGAGGCAGATATGAAAAATGTTGAGTTTAAGAATGAATATAATAAGCTTTACGGACATATTTCTGAAGAAGAAAAGAATTTGCTTCGTATATATGCTGAACACTTAAGAAATGTACAGGGAACACTTGATACAACAGGTAAAAAATTAACCAAGGTATCGGATAGCAAAATAGGTGGCCCGGGAGTAAGTGCAGCAAAACTAAAGATTGGAAAATGCAAGTATGATAAATTATCGGGAATAAAATTTGAGGATAAAAAGGATGTTCCTTTATTTGCACATCAGCCAAATATATATGATATGAAGCAGGGTAATATAGGAAATTGTTATCTGATAAGCTCTCTTGTAGAGATTGTCAGTCAGACACCGAGTGTGATTAATGACTGCATGAAGGATAATGGTGATACGGTCACAGTGCGCTTTTATCATGGCGGAAAACCGGTTTATATTAATGTTGAAAAAACAGTGCCTTACAGGGAATACCAGGGAGTCGATGATAAAGGTAATGCAGTTACATTAAAAGAATCCTACGGCTCTAAAGGGGCGCTTTGGGTAAGTATGATGGAGAAAGCCTATGCAGTATTTCTCGGTGGTAATTATCATAATCTGACAGGCAGAGGTGATGAAGGAAGTACGAATTTTATCCGACATCTTACGAATCGAAAAAGCGTTATCAGTACCGGTCTTGCAGGTAAAGTAATAGATCAAAATGCAGAGAGTCTGCTTCCGAAAAAGCATAGCTTTAAGAGCCTGCTTCATAACATGAGAAAGAGTGAACGTGAGGAATTTGAAAAAAAGCTGAGAAAAGAAGGAAAGCTTGCGAATTCGAAAAAGGAAAGAGATAAGGCATGGAATCGTGAAAAAGCAAAAATGTTTTTCGGGATTGATTCAGATAAATATGATAAAGAGCAATTATCGGAGATGTTTCGTAAAAATACTGCATTTACAAAATGGAGAGAATATTTTGAAAAATTAATTAAGAAGTTTACTGAAGACGGTTTGCGAACAATAACGGAATTTCAAATGGTACTTTCCAGCATAAAAAAAGATGAACTGCCTAAATTAAATATTCCGGGTGTGGATGAAAAAACTGCACAGGATACTTATATAAGCAGGCTAATGAATTATCTTTTATCTAAAAAAGTGCTTTTTTCAATAACTGATAAATATGAATATAATGATGAAGAAAAGCGGCTTTACAATAGGATTAATTCGGCAAAAGAAAACAAAGTATACATAACAACAGGTACAAGCAGGCTTCGTTTTGAAGGTAAGAAAAAAGAAAATTTTGAGGGAGAGCAGGCAGGTATTTTCGGCAATCATGCTTATGCAGTTTTGGGAACTAAAGAAAAGGAAATAACAGTAGGCGGAGAAAAGCTTAAAAAAAGGTTTGTTATAGTTTCCAATCCATGGCAGGACAAAACACGTATATATATGGATACAGGTGTCGGTTATCTGCAAAAAAGTGTTGAGGATGATCAGGGAAATACAGTATATGACAATCATGGTGTGTTCTTAGTGGAGCTTAGGGAATTCCATTATACATTTTCTTCTGTGGAATTTCAATAATCAGCCCGATACACCGTCGTTTCTTTTGTGAAGATAACGGTAAAGGCTTTGATGTAGAGAAGACCAACACTTTATCTGACACGCATATAGGTATCAGAAATGTCCGTGAGCGTATAGAAAGACTATGTGGAGGAACGCTCAATATAGAAAGTACTATAGGAGAGGGAACGAAGGTTACAATCTACATTCCTGATGATACTAACAATAAAGCCAATAAAATCAAGAAGTAGAAATCGCATCAATCATAAATTGATTGGTGCCTTTTCTTGTTTTTTTGTTGGACTTATGTTGGACATAATGTGTTACAATTCGGAAAAAAGATTTTCAAAGATAGGAGAAAATAAAGATGAAGAAGATTTTTTTATGTGTAATTTTATGTATAATTTTTTTGCTTGTTGGCTGTGGCAGTAATGACAGTAAGAAAAATGATGCAGATAATACTGAATCATCTGCTACAGGAGGTATTGGTCTTACTTATAATAGTACAAGCATTACCCTTGGTGACAGCTTTGATAATATTAAAAGTGGTCTTGGCGAAGAGATAAGACCATCTGAGGAAATAGCACCATGTGATGGGGAGGGCGGTAATCATATTGAGCATTATTATAATGGATTATTGATAGGTACTGATATGTCGGGAAATGTTGCGTATTATATGATCCAAAGTGATGGAGATGATACGACGGATGTTGTAAGGGAAGCTTCAACAGATAAGGGCTTGAAGCTCGGTGATTCGGCTGACAGAGCGAAGGAGCTTTATGGGGAGCCATATAATGAAAGCGATTATGTTATAGCTTTTTCTGATGATACCACAGTATTAACCTGTGGATTGAACGAGGATAAAACTATAATGTATTTTTATTTCACAATAAAGGATTAAAGCGAAAAATAACAACAGAGGAATTTAGATATGACATTTAGTTCGGTAGTTTTTTTATTTATGTTCTTGCCTGTTACATTTTTGCTTTATGCGTTAATCAGGCAGAAAACAATTAGAAATATAATATTGGTGATTGCCAGTCTGTTTTTCTATGCCTTTGGCGAGCCGGTGGCGGTAATCATTATGATTATTTCCATAATATTTAATTATATATTCGGACTTATTGCGTCAGGAAAAAAACACGATAAGCTGGCAGTTTTTTGGGGAGTAATTGTTAATATAGGACTACTTATCGCGTATAAATACACAGGCTTTTTTGCAACGATAATAAATGATGTTACGGGGCTTTCCATACCTGTACCACATATAAGACTGCCCATTGGTATTTCATTTTTTACCTTTCAGGGTTTAAGCTATGTTATAGATGTTTACAGAAATAAAAATCTCGTTCAGAAGAATTTCTTTTATGTGCTTTTATACATTTCGTTTTTCCCGCAGCTGATAGCCGGACCTATCGTAAGATATGAGGATATAGCGAAACAGATAGAAGAAAGAGAATTTAATATTGACAGGGTAAGTCGTGGTATATGCCGTTTTATATTTGGACTTGGCAAGAAGGTACTTATTGCCAATCAGATGGGTTTTGTGGCGGATACCGTATTTGGTTTTGCACCGTCTTCGCTTAGTGTGGGCTCTGCGTGGCTTGGTGCGGTTTGCTATACCTTCCAGATTTTCTTTGATTTTTCCGGTTACAGTGATATGGCTATCGGCCTTGGATGTATGTTCGGTTTTGATTTTCGTGAAAACTTCAATTACCCTTTCATCGCACCGAACATTCAAAATTTTTGGGGACGCTGGCACATATCTCTTTCAAGCTGGTTTAAGGAATATGTTTACATACCGATGGGAGGAAGTGAAGGAAGCAGAGCTAAAACCACCTTCAATAAGTTTTTTATTTTCTTCCTTTCGGGCTTTTGGCATGGAGCCAATTTTACGTTTATTGTATGGGGACTTATACACGGCTTTTGTCAGATGCTTGAAACCTATCAGATTATCCCTACGAAGAAAAAATGGTTTAAACCCTTCGGACATATATATACCATGTTGGTCGTTATACTTGCCTTTGTGATATTCCGTTCGGACACATTAACGCAGGGGTTTGGAATGATAAAAGCTATGTTTACTGCCACATCGACGGACGCCGCGGTTAATGCTAAGATTATGTCATGTGTATCTCTTTTGTTTGTGATATCGCTTATATTTGCAATTATTTTATCAACACCTGTTTTCAAGGTAATAAAGGAAAAGGTTTCGAAGACCCGTTATGCGGTACCGGGTAGCTATATTGCTTACATAGGTTCAATTCTTATATTTGTATTGGCGGTTCTTTCACTTGTAACGAGCGGATATAATCCGTTTATATATTTTAGATTCTAGTTGGAGGAGATTTCTGTGAGTAAAACATTTAAAATTATTTATTCAGTTATATTTTTCTTAATATGTTTATTTCCTCTTATTCTTATGCCTTTTTTTAAGAACGATGCTTCGCTTGAAAAAAGAGAGCTTAATAAAATGCCGTCCTTCATATCAGGCGGAAAGCTTAATACGGATTTTTCCAATCAGTTCGAAGCATGGTTCAATGACCGTATACCTTTACGTGCCGAGCTTCTTTCGGCCGCCAATATAATAAAAGGCGAGATGCTTCATGCGCCTACCTCCAATGTTATAATTGGAAAGGACGGTTGGCTTTTCTTTACTGAGGAAGGCGAGGATTATATGGATACCACTGCCATGACTGAGAATCAGATTAAAGCGGCTGCGGTTACGCTTTCACTTATTGAAGAACAGATTGTAACAAAGGGCGGAAGCTTTTTGTTTGTGCCTATGCCTAACAAGGCCTCGGTTTATGGTGAATATATGCCGTCCTGCTATATGGAGGCTTCGGATAATAACCTTACAAGGCTTATGGATAAGCTTGACGAATATGATGTTAATTATGCCGATATGAAGAAGGTTTTAACTGATAATAAGGATAAGGGTGTATATCACAGGAGAGATTCGCACTGGAATTATCAGGGGGCACTTATTGGTTATAACACCATAATGGATGGCCTTGGCAGGGAGCATAAGACATATGAGGATGCGAGCTTAACAAAGGAAAAGACATGGAGAGGCGACCTTGATAAGCTTCTTTATCCTGCAGGAGGCTTTATGGATTATCAATATGTATATGATATAGCCTATGATGATTTTGAATTTACATATCCTGCAGCGGTAGCTGATAAAAATGCACAGCTTGAGCTTTTCATGAGTGATAAGGAACAGGGAGACACGTTATTTTCGACCAATAATAAGGTGATTAACGATGGAAGCAGTCTTTTCATGGTGCGTGACTCGTTTGGCAGGGCTGTACTTCCGTTTTTTATAGATAATTATGAAAATGCGACATTTAAACGAACTGATTGTCCTGATATAGTATCCCTGGAAGATAAAACGGATTTTGTGTATGAAATAGTCGAAAGAAATCTTTACAGGGTAATAGCCACCGCACCGTTTATGTATGCGCCGCTAAGAGATAATGATGTGGTTACCGGCACTGATGATGGCAAAAAGATTGAGGTATATAAGGACAAGCAGGGGTACGGATTAAGAATATTCGGAAGCTTTGATGATGATACAGACTTAGGTGACGGAAGAGTATATATAAGAATTGAAAATGCCAAAGAAGTATTAACCTTTGAAGCGTTTCCTATATATGAAAACAAGCTTATAGCTGATAAAAAGGGTGAAGAAGCGGCTGAAAAAAGTGATAAGAGCGGTTTTTCGGCTATAATATCAAATGAATATGAGTTTGGCGATGACTATACAATTAAAATCATAGCAGGAGACAGTATATATACCGAATAAATATGTACAGATACCAATTAGATACTAAATAAAAAAGGAGATTAATTATTATGAAAAAGAAATTATTAGTATTTGTTACTTCGCTTATGATTGCCTTGGCAGCAGTTGGATGTGGTTCTGATAAGAATGATAAGAGTGAAGGCGGTGATACTACCGTTGATAGTGAAACTGCGGTAAGTGATGATTCACTTGCAGCAAAGGCTAGGTTTGTATATAACGGTGTAGAGTTTGGCGCCGGAGATAAGGCAAGTGAAGTGGTTGCAAAGCTGGGTGATCAGATAAAGCCTTCCGAGAAGTCACAGCCTTGTGTACCCGGCTCAAGTGAGATAGAGACATATTATTTCCCTGGATTTACATTTGATGTATCTAAGGATGATGTGATATTTTCCATCTGTCTGACAAATGATTATGATGACAGCAAGGATTGTACAACTGTCGGCGGTGTAGGCATAGGCAAAAGTCTTGATGATGCCAAGAGCATACTCGGAACAGATAACTGCGAGGAAAATGAGTTTGGCCTTACATATACCGAAGGAGATATTTATCTTTCTGTTTCCATAGATGATGACGGAAATGTATTTTCAGTCAGGGTTGAGGATACTTCGATAGAATTTTAAATTCCGTAAGTAATGATGCCATTTAGATATATAAAGGAAAATTGTAAATGAAGGTTATATGTGTTGATGATGAAAAATTAATATTGGATATGGTATGTGCTATGTGTGAGAAGATGTCGCTTGTTGATGATGTAAAGGGCTTCTTTGATTCAAAGGATGCATATAATTGGATAAGCGATAACCCTGTTGACTTGGCTATCCTTGATATAGATATGCCAGATATCAACGTTTGATACCTTTGATTTGTTTGTAGATGGAAATGTCGTCGCATTTAGCCGTTCCAAAGCAAAGGAGCTTCTGGCGTTTCTGATCGATAAAAGAGGCAACAGTGTAATGCGTAAGGATATATTTGCTGCGCTTTGGGAAGAAGGAGATTATGACAGATCTATGCAAAAGCAGCCATAGACGAGGCAAAGAAAGCGTTTCAGTCATGATATAAAAGAGTAAAATTCTTGAATCTATATGACAGTTATGTGACTATTCAAATGTTAGTATATTTGAAATAATAAAGTAGCAAATTTAGAAGATTTTTTTGGAGGTAAAACTATGGATAAGAATGAAGAACAGTGGTCATTATTGATAAAGGATGAACCGATAGATGATAAGATACTTACTATGTCAGATGAAATCGGTGCGGTAATGAACAAAATGCTTGATGAATATATAACTGACGAAGAATATGATGACAACTTAAATAATATTCTTGATGATGATGAGTATCTTACAGAGGAGCTTATAGATAAGATTGCATTTCTTAATTTTGTCGAGTCAGCTCCGGAGGGTGAGTTTTCTAAGGAAGAAATTGAACATATATATCTTTCCGTAATTGATAGTTTCTTTGAGTTATCTAAATTGATATCCCCGCTTAACGGATTTGGAAAAGACAGATTGGAGGCAGGACTTTCCCTTATAAAACAGTTTGAGGAAAGATACTGGCCTGTTGCAACAAGGATAGTACCTGAAAATGTGGATGCATTTTCAGAACTTATACCTATAGAGCATTATGAGGATATTATAGCCGGAAGAAAACGTGCCATAGGAGCACTTAGACATGTCGGGGATGAGGTTTATGCAGCGGGAGCAATTTGTTACAGTGTATATGATGAACCGGATGATGATTTTGTTGTAAATGTTGACTTCATTATGGTACATAACGAACTAAGGGAGCAGGGAGTTGGTAATTTTCTTATGGCACAGTTGATAGAGGCGGCTAATGGTGCGGTTATAACTGTCGAGCTGCCTGTAAGACAGACTGAGGATGAGGATGAGTTAAGGGAACTTGATATAATGGAAAACTATTTTGATTCATGGAAGTTCGGATTTTCTATGACATATAGTTCAAGATTTATAATTAAACTTTCTGATTTAGGAGAGTCGGAAGTAATAAAAAGAGGTAAGAACATTAAGATAAAAGAAGTTAAATCACTGAAGGATTTAGACAACGGGGCGGATATGCTAAGGTTGTTTTTTAAGAAGCGTAATCAAAGTTATGATGTAGATATTGCTGCTTTACCATATGATTATTTTGATCAGGATGTAAGCTGCGTGACTCTTTCAGGTAAGGACATCTGTTCCGTTCTTTTGTTCCATAGATTTGAAGACGAAGATTACAGGTATGAAGCCTTTCGATATATAGATGAGAAGCATATAACTGACTTGCCAAGATTGATTATACATGCTTATGAAAAAGCATCAGGCAGAGAGGATGGAGACCATATGATATCGGGAACCTTTGACAGTGAGGAAAGCTATGATGCTGCAGGTAAACTTTTGCCAAATGCACGGATACCAATGGTATATAAGGGCGTTATGTATCCTCCTAAGGAGGTTATAACAAGTGAAGAGTGGGGAGAGCTAAGGTTAGAGGCAGGCTTTTCTAATGATAAGATACCGGAGGATGAGCTTACTGACGAAGATATCAGGGAAAGTGATGAGGAGCTTATGAAAACATTTATCACGAATAATGGATTTGGGCTGTAGGAGGATATAATATGCCGGGTTTTAAAGAGATTAAGAAGAATATAGAAGAGATAAAGGTTGATACATTAAAAAATCAGGAGGGAAGAAAAAGTCTTGGAGCACCTCAAATGAATCCTGATTTTATGGAAAAACAGGAAAAGAAAACTGTTATTGAAAAGCAGAAGGTAGTGCCGCTTAATCAGATTAAAAAGCTTCCTATCGCACAGGAAGTAAGACCTATGACAAGGGAAGAGGTGATGGAACGTCGTGAAATCTTCAATGATAGAGCGAAGAAGATTCACGAGGAGGAACTTTTGCGGCTGAAAGAGAAAATACCTACCGACAGAGATAATCTGGTTAAAATCCGTACTGACATGATGGAAAAATATGAGTATTTTGATAAAAATAAGGTAAAGCATGGGGATTACCGCTGGAAGGAAAAGATTCCTCAGGAAGTAAGGGAACACTATGAGTGGCTTATGGAGTATTACAAGATCCATGATGATTCCATTGCAGAGTATCATGTTGACCAGAATATCAAGCTGCCGCTTAAGGAGTATCATACATCTGTGGAGGGCGTAGATAAAATATATGAGAGCCAGGGCACCAATAACTGTTTTTGCTGTGCAGGTACCGCTATGCTCAATCAGTTTTTACGTAATCGCAATAATGGAAAAATGCCGGAAAAGCTCTATAGACAGAATGATATGAGAGCATACCGTCCAAGGGTAAAGAAATTTAATCCTGCAAGTGAGAATATCATGGACGGAGAATATAGAAAGAAATATATTAGAGAAGTAGATAGATATGCCGGAGCGGGTAAGATGGATGTGGGCAATGTCTTTGAGATGGGTGATTTCTTCTTAGATGAATTAAAGGATCAAAATGCCATGCTCAATAAGATGTATTTCCAGATGCCTGCCAAAGACAGCTCAAACAAAGAAAGAGATGATCTTAAAAGTAATAACATGAAAGCTGTTTTCATGGATAAGATCAATGAGGTCACAAGCACAGGCAATGTTGTGAGCTTATTAGAGGTTAATGGCAGATACGGACATTATCTTACCATAACCGGTATAGATGGAGATGAGATAACATTCTTGAATTCCGGTTTAGGAAATAATTCACAGGTAACGCAGAGAAGAAAAGTAGATGATTTTTTAAAGCGCCTTTCACATAAGGGCAATCCGGTTGAGATAGCATGGCTCTCCGAGATGAAAAAGCCTGAAGAGTTAACTGCTGAATATTCAAATCTTAAATATGATGCAAAGACGGGATATTCTTTGAAGAAGGACAATGCAGATTCCGTCACCAATGTCTCACAGACAAAGGGTATCGCTGTTCGTAAGGAGTTGGGCGATATGGGTCCCGGTATGGATGGTATTACTCAGGTAGCGTATATACCGAATCCACTTGCAGAAGTAGAGAGCGAGACGATTGAGGAGGCACTTGCAGGGCAGAATCAGGAAAATCGTCAGGAGCAGAAGAAACCATCTGAACAAAAGGAGCCAAAGCAGGGAGAGAAGAAAGCGGAAGAAAAGCAGGAAGAGAAGAATGAGGAAAAGAACGGAGAAAATAAACAGTCAAATAATCGTAAGACAAAGAAAGTAACCAAATCCACCGGTAAGGAGCTTGAAACTATTAATGAGAAGTCTGAGGAAGACGAGGATAATGAGGAGTGGAGCGAGGAGCTCGAATTAAAGAGACAGGAAGAGAAGAAAAGAAAAGCAGAAGAAAAGAAGCGGCAGGAGGAAGAAGAGGAAAGACAAAGAAAGGAAGAAGAGGAAGCGGAAAAACAGGCAGAGCATGAGCGTCAGCTTACAAAAGGATTAGAGAAATATAGGGAACATAAGGAGAAACAAAAAGAGTATGAACGTAAAGTCCTTGAGCGTCAAAAAGATATAGAAAAAAATAGAGAAAAAGAAGAAAGAGAAGCATTAGAAAAGTCGAGAAAAGACAGGGAAATCAGGGATGTACAGGATAAGATTTCCGGCGACTATAGGGATAAGAGCAAAAAACAGAAAAAGGCTGACCGAAAGGTGTTATCTGATTATGAGAAAAAGAATAAGGATTATGAGACCTTTGGTGTTGCATTTACGCTTGACAAGGTAAATGTTACGGCGGCGGACAGTAAATATATGCGCCATATCAAAACGGCCCTTGCTGACTATCTGAAGATCAGGCAGGAGATATTTGCAAAGCATAATTTAAAGGCGGATTTTGCAGAGGCTGAAAATCATTTTAAAACAAAAAAACGTAGTGACATTATTCAAAATCAGAATAGACACAATATTGGAAAATACTACACACTTACCGATGATGAGCGCGAGATTTTAGGTAATGCCTATGAGGTGGTAAGAGATGCGGTAAAAGACTATCGTTTAAATCATACAAGGACTTTTAAGTTTGGACGCGGCAAGGCAAGATATCGCCAGGTAAGGCTTATAGAAGAAAAGCTTACTATGGATAATGCCAAGTTTTTCTTATCTTCTGAAAGAAGAAGTATCTTAAAGACTGTGGATATGAAGTATGAAAAGGGTAGCAGTTTTAGACAGAATGCGATGCCTACCTGGCACAGAGCGATTTTTATGAATGATTCAATCGATGTGCACAATCAGAGATATCGCAATAAGAGAAGAAGACAGAAGGCGGAAGGCAAGCTGCCGCCATGGTACAAGCGTGCACTGCAATGGTCCGGACTTGGTCTAATGAATAACTTACGCCGGCTTGTTATGGCATATGAGGGGATTGGCGGTCTTATAGATCGAAGCCTCGGGCTTGCCACTATGCTTGCTGCCAACAGCCTTACTTTTGCAGGTAAGATCGTGAAGGCTCCGATTAAGATACTGTCAGGCATCTTTAACGGAGCATCAAAGTATATATTCAGAAGTAAGAAGCGCTGGAAGGTTGATTACAGCCTTAGGGAAGGCTGGAAGAGCATTGATGACGGAAGGCGGATATTCAGGAAATATATGAAGGGGGCATTTATACTTCCTGCGGCAGTTACCGAGACACTTACACGAGGAATTCCATATATATTCGGACATCACTATAAGTCAGGCGTATATAAAAGAACCGGAAGATGGAGCAAAGCAATCTATAGTGATGTGAAGGATGTTATGAAGGGCATCGGCTTCAAGGATTACGGCGCACCGGACAGAGCAGATGCGGATACTGCCACTGCAGGTGGAATCAGGCTGAATGATGAAGGCAAATTGGTAGAGCGTGATATGGGAAATGTTCCCACAGAGGATGATCTTTTTGATGAAGAATTTGGTGAGAATATAAGTGCAGGCAAGCAGGAAGAAGGCAAACAGAAAGATCAGAAACAGGAAGAAGAGAAGCAAGAAGATCAGAAGCAAGAAGAAAAGCAGGAAGAAGAGAAGCCGGAAGAAGAGAAGCCGGAAGTAAAAGAGGAGCAGGAGGAGAAAAAGCAGGAAGGTAAAGAACAAAAGAAGGACAGTAAGAAAAACGCAAAGAAAAAGCCTTCACAGGATCAGGATTATACGGCAGATGATCTAAATGAGTTAAAGCAAAGACAGGACCGCATAGTAGCCGATTTAGCCGAATATGATAAAAATAATAAAGAATATGCGGACATGATTAAGCAGGGTGATGTTAAGAAAGCTGAGGCAGAGATTGACGAGATAGATAAAGTGCTTGACATGTATGAGAACGACAAGCTTACAGGTAATATCAGGAAAGAGGATATCGATGTCAATGCTTTGAAATTTAAGCGTGCAAGAGATATATCCCAGCTTCTTGTCAACGAGCATTCAAAGAAGGATTCGCCGGAGATGAAGAGTGCCAAGATTGATGTGGTTAAACTCTCTATAGCACTCGAGGATATGAAAAATGAACCTGCAACCATTGAAACTGTGGGTGATATCGCAGCTTATTATGAAATTGCTTTAAAGAGTCTTAAGGATTATTTGGATACTAAGAAAAAGAATAAGAGATATGACAGAGTACAGGCTGTATGGGAAAGTCTCGCCTTTGAGCGCGATATCCTAAATATCTATCTGCAGGATCCGAAAGAGCTCAAGGGAACTATCGGAAATATCCTTCATATGTCGGCTGACAAAGAAGGAGATATTAAGCGTAAGCGTGCTATACGTGAAGTAAAGATTAAAAAGAATGCTATGTTTGGTCCGTCTTTTAGCGATACGGCTACATATGCAAGAACGGTTTTTGGAACATCCTACAGCCTTTCCGATGCATATTTAAAACCGGGATTAAAAGCAAAGGATAAGAAAGCTGAGACAGCAAAGGTTCTTGCTCTTCGTGAGGCACTTGGAAAGTTTAAACCGGGAAAAGTACAGATCGAGAAAATAAATGTACTTGGAAAAGATATAGAGATTCTTCAAAAAGCTAACAACAGACTTTATGTGCTTGATAATCATGATCAGATACCGCTTAACAAAAATGCATTACTTATGTGCAGCCAGATTGAGCGTGAGATGATGACTCACTCGGATATATTTGGAGATAAAGCTGTAGCAGCTTTGATGGATCAATATAAAGGTGCTACCGGCAAAATGACTTCCGGCGAACATATGAGAATCAGGTCAAATCTTATTGAGTTTTTAAGCTCGAAGCTCGGAGTTCAGGGAGATGCTTTTACCAATATACGTCGAACAACCATGATAACCTATGCTGAGCAGCTTATAAGAGGAGAGAAAACAGCAGATGATATAAAGAAATTAATGAGTAACAGTAAGGCAGATCAGGAGATGATAAACGGTATCGAGTTGACTGAACTTATGGAGCTTGATGAGGTGAGACAGGAAGAGATTAATTCTCATGTATCAATGTATGAGGTAATGTCTGATAAGCTTGATAATGATTGGAGCCAGGAAGAAAAGGATGTCAAGAATCTGCTTGCTGATTTCATTTTCTCTACGGATACCCTTATTATGGATAAAAATGCCGATAATCCTGAAGAGTACATGCGTACGGTTTTATTGCAAAATAAAAAGGCTGTTGCGACTCTTATAAAAGAAGATAAGGCCGATATTATTGCATCCGTTTTTGAGAAGATGTCCCTTAGTGGAGTTAAGGGTGTAGGTAACGACGAGCTTCATAGCACCATAGCAAATGGAGTCAAAGATATCGTTGAAAAGATAAAGAATTCCATAGATACGGATGGAACGATAGTTGAGTTAGAAACGAAGATTGAAACATATCTTAACAATACCAAGGATAAAGACCTTACTGATAAGCTTAAGGCGGCTAATAGTAAGATGGAACAGGTTATCAATAAGTCCTGCGATATCCTTCAGGAAAATGTTAATCAGATAGTAGACCTGATGTTTGAAAAGACCCAAAAAGGTAATGATGAAACTTTACAGGATATTATCAAAAGCGCTGCGAAGGGTGAAGAAGGACAAGGAAAGTTCACCAGACAGGTACTTACCAATTACTTCAGTAAGATGAGCGTTATCGATAAACGTTCTATGTTATCCTCAGTTATCAGGTCTTCAAGAAAGGTTGAAGAGAGTATCTATAGTGATAAAGAACTGTTTGATGAGATAAGATCCAGAAGACTTGCAGCATATCCATCCCTGCTAAATAAAGTGGAAGGATTTGATCTTAAAAATTTGTCTTTGGATGAGAAAGCTCAAATTGAAGAATACCGTGAGAAGAAGAGAAAGCTGAAGGTTGGTGCGAACTACTTTGGCGGTCTTATAATGGGAGCAGGACCACTCTTCCAGAAGATGATGCAGGGACTTCCTGAAGAAGAGCTTCCGGAGGAAGTAAGAATGGCTCTTTCGGATGTCAAGTCTAACCTTGCTCCGATACCTGCACGTATCGTCAAGTCACAGTTTAATGCCATGATAGAAAAGTCACATGGTATGATAACAAAGATAGAAGTTCTAAAGAATCTTGGTGCGGCTACTGTTGGACAGACCTTCCGATGCAAGATGTTTGGACCTACTTTGCCAAAAGAGGGCAAAAATGTAGTTATCAAGCTTTTGCGTGCTGACGTTCAAAACCGTATGAAGCGTGAGAGTAAGGTTATGCTTGATTGTGCAAAGGCTACAGATGAAGGAATGTATGAAACCTATCAGGGACAGCTTGGCATATATGAAAAGGAACTTGACTTTAGAATTGAGGCAGAAAATATCAAAGCAGGTGATATATATAATGGCAGATTTAATGACGTTGAATCTGAGAAGATCAACGGAATCATAGATCCAACCGTAAACACACTTGTACTTGAGGAGGCACCGGGTTCCACTTTGGTTGATATACTTCTTGATGCACAGAAGGTTCGTAAGGATGTGAGATATGACCTGGCTGTGAAGGGTAAGAAAAATGGAAAGGAACATATATATGATTACATTAAGTTTGATTACAAGGATCTTGATAAAGTAATCGCAGGTAAGAACAAGCTGCTTGATAAGGTAAGTGATTTGATAAAGAAGCGCGATGTTTTGGCAAATATGTGTAATGTATGGATCGATGAGGCACTTTTCAAGAGCGGTTATTACCACGCAGATCTCCATGCCGGTAATATGCTTATAAATGATAGTAAGCTTACGATGATAGATTTCGGTAATGCTGTAAAATTTGATGATAATCAACAGACAGCCATAACGCAGATGATGACTGCTGCGGCTGCCGGAAACACAGAGCTGTTCTTTAGTGCATTTAATTTACTGCTTGATATGGAGGATGAGAAGTTTACAGAGTTTTATGATGACAAAAAACAGGAAGAGGTAAAAGCAGCATTTGAAAAAATACTCGAAATGGGTAGTGACGAAGAAACCGGAGAGCGTATATCGGCAGCTCTTATCAGAGCCCAGGAATTAGGCGTTAAGCTTCCGCCTGCAATATACAATTTCTCACAGGGACAGTTGAGACTGCAAAAATCAATAAATGATATCAACAATATGATATCGGGTATCAAATCTGATATCGCGTGGATTGAAAGCATGCAAGAGCGCCAGAATAGTGCTGATGCGGTAAGTGCTGTTCAAAACAGAGTTATAAGTAGTAACAGAAACGATAAGGATGTTGTATTCAAGAATTATCTGGATATGTTCGAACCGGTTAATAAGGAGAAATTTGTCAAGGGACTTCTTGATAATACGAAAAAAGAAGCTAAGCTTGAAAAGGGTATTGCTGAAGTAGATAAAAGAAAGGAATTCAATGAAAAAGTACTTGGTCAGTTATACGACTTTGAGGAAAATATCTTTGGCGACGGAGATGTCAGTATGGAAGAAATACAGGGCTACCGGGCTAAATGGGAAGAGTATAAAGCCAAGTGGAAGGATAAGGTAGGCACAAAGGAGCAGATAAAAGCAGCGAATGAAGCTATTGGCGAGATGCTGCCATCCAATTCCGGGTCTCCTGTATTTGACCTTTTCGGCGGTCAGGCATATCTTATGAGTCTGATGACTGCCATGGAGAATTTCGACGAGGAAAAGGTTAATGAGATTCTTTCTGTATATGATGTGATGATACCGGCAGCACTTGACCTTGAGAAAAAGGTGAAAGAATTATATAAGCTACAGGATAAGAACAAGCTCACTGAAGAAAAGAAACAGACACTTACGGATGAGATATATGAGTTATATAACAAATTACATCTTAATCAGGTAAAGAATAATCCGATATCTATGGCGTTCAAGATGTATTTGCTTAACTTTAAGGATTCGGAGCAGATTAGTGTATTTCTTGAAGGTATGTTTAACGAAAAGACCACGACAAAAGTGGAGGAAGACGGAAAAACAAAAGAAGTAGCTTTGGGAGAGCTGTTTAAGGAAAAATATCAGTCTTATATAGCGGCATACTCTGAGTATCAGGATCCGAAAAATTCGGCAATCAGGGACGATGCCCCGCCTGAAATTAAAAAAGAAATTGACAAGAAACAGGACGAACTTGTTAAAATCCACATTGAGATTGCAACCATTCAGCTTAAGAAATTCTATAATGGTTTCTATAGCAGAAGACCGGAGATTAAGAGCTATGATTTTTCAAAGGTTATGAAGGATGTTATCAAAGCTAACTGGTTTAACTTCGCGTTTAAGAAGGTAGGTGTAGGTAATCTTGTATCCTTGGCAGGCGTAAGTATTACTGAAATCTTTAAGGCGTTAAGTAAAGAATAACTATGGTGTTTATAGTGTGGATAGATATTTGTTCAAAGAAGCAGTTAAGGAGGAATACATAAATGCCAAGCGATAAGCTGATTCAGAAAGAAAAAAAATATACAAGCTATATCGAGCGAACTTCAGAGGAAGCAAATTATGAGGAGGTACGTTTTATTTGCCGATGCTAAAAAAACAGGTTCCTTAAGAAACTATGAATTTGCGTTTGGATATGATGAAAATGCTATCGAATGCAACAAATATATACAAAAACCGGACGCGGTAGTGTCCGGTGGAGAATGTCCATTATTTGAATCCGGGGCAAAGGGATAATATATGAGTATAAAACGTATTCTTTTGCAGAGTAATATTGACATAAAGGTTAGCCGGTATAGAAGCATTGCAGATAATGAAACTACGTTTTTGGAAAAGTGAAATATATATTTTTATGATAACAAAAGGACATTAGTATGGATGTAGAAATTGAATTGATTGGTGAAGATGGGGTTGATACATATATACAATATATTCCTTCCGTAATGATAAGTGACATTAAGGAAGGAAAGAAGCTGTGTTTTGGACTGTATGGCAAAGAAATAGGCGACGACAGGAAAACTTATGGAAGTGTTGTAGTTTCTTTAGATGCTTCTATAGATGGTAAAGAAGGAAATGTTTTGGTTGTTGATGCTGTGACACCGGAAAAGCTTTTATGTAATCATGATATAATGACGATAGTTACAGGAAAACTATTGGAATACATTATACATAATGATATGTTGGGAATGATATTGTCTATAGTATATCCGGATATGTCAGATGTGGAATCTGTTTTTGATATGTTTAATTTTATAAGGCTTGAGGATGGCAATTCGATCTATGAAGCATCCATTAAAGAGCTTATAAAACATAAGATGTTTAGTAAAGATTTACATGATTTTGATAAATATATCAGCAGTATTGAAGAATTGTCCGTCAGCGAGAGAAATTCGTTTTTTAAAGAAATGGGCACAAGATATCCTGAGGGTCTTTCGCCTAATCATTTGCCCGGGAAGATGCTTAACGGTCTTTCTTTCATATATAAGGAACATTCGGAGATTAAAGGGTTTGTTCTTGTATCCGGTATATCGGATGAGCTTATATATGTAGGATCATTATATAATGAGGGTGACCCGTCATATGCTGCGGCACTTTTAAAATGTCTTGCGAGAGAGGTTATAAGAAAGACATCTTACACAAAAGTTATGTTTGCAGCTGCAACAGACAGTGTTAAAAGATTTTGTGATAATCTGACTTATGAAATAGAGTCTCTTAATAAAAGATGGATAAGATATTATTATTTGGAGGTGTAGTTAATGGGAGCGTCTTTTGATGAAACAATTGCATTTAGTGATGATGAGTTGTATGGTGCTGCGGTTAATGTACGAACCAATGGACTTATAGAACTTATACGGGATTTTGCGGATGAGGCAGAGATATCTGTTGGAAAAAATGGATTTCCTTGTATCGATGCAATCATAGCCGGGGTGAGTTATAAGATGTCATATTTTCCGGTTGGAGATGTTGATACAGATCGATTTATATTGGTAATCAGGACAAGTGCTTTTAAGGACGATGATAAAGATGATATAAGTAAAATGCTTGTATGTGAGAGCTATAATGCTGCAAGTGTTATGGGCTATGCTATATATCTGCCATTAGATGGAAGTATAGAATATCGCATATCAATTGCTGAACGCGGAGGATTGTCAGACAGCGAATATTATAGATATGTGTTTGAGATGGCAGAAAACAGTATAGAAGAACTTGTGGAACTATTAGAAGAAAATGAGGATTAATAATCAGAGGTGATAAGATGCCTTATTTAGAGATAGATAAAAATAAACAGTCACAAAAAACAGAGACAGCAGATCAATATAAAGATGCCACTTTAGAGACAAATCCTAAGATGCAGGAGAAGAATAACAGCAAAGTAATAGGAAGGGATATGCTTATTGTGCCTGTTCCTAAGGAAGCCAGGGAAAAGTCGCTTACCGGCAAAGCAAAGAAGTTATTTGGCTTTTCGGATAAAAAAGTAGGGGATTATTATGATAATTACAAGGCAAAGGGTGCACATGGAAAAGATAATACTCCTGTAGTGGATTTAAGCAAAGAGGAACGACATACGGATTCGGAAAAATGGAATGATTTTGTGTGGGCTGACATAAAAAAAATGGTTGAAGAAACCAAAGCAACGCCACAATATAACGGTTATGGCGATTTTACAAAGACGATAATTGATAAAATAGAAGCTATGACACAAGATAATATGAAAGATAACCGAGTGAATCTGCAAGCAGAGATTATGTATACATTAAGGGATGTATATGATTCTTATAAAGTCATGGAATTTCTGGACGATAAAAATGATATACAAAAAAATTATGATGCCATAAAAAAAAGATATAAAGACCCTGAAGTTCTGTTAAGCTTTGCAGCTATATTAATCAAAAAAACGAGTGGAGATTTAAAGATTGAAGATGCAGATAAGATAATCGATAAGACAGACGACTCATTTTTTGAAACAAAAGTTGAGTCGATTAAGCCTCCAATCAATATAGGAAATGTATTATGTGATAAAAGATCAACAGGATTTAAGGATAATTACAGTGATTGGTCAAATGTTCCTTTGTTTACCGATGAACCCAATATAGAGGATGTTGCACAAGGTGACATTGGAGACTGCTATATGCTTGCCGGATTAAGCGCTTTAATAAATAAGGATCCACAGCTTATCAAGAGTGCCATGAAGGATGAAGGAAAGACTGTAGTAGTACGTTTTTATTCCTTATATACCGGTAAACCGTATTATGTAAGGGTTAAGAAGACTATACCGTATCATTTATTTTATCCGGTAAATTCCAAAGATAAGAATGCTTCGATTCCGACTGCTTTAGGATCAACGGGTGCTTTTTGGGTAAAGATTTTTGAAAAGGCATATGCAGTAGCAAGAAGAAAGCTGGAAGGCAGCATGACAGAACATCCGGAATATATGTTCAGAAAAGGCTATGATATGATACGTGGAGGAAGTAACGATGAGTTTATCAAGGTTATGACCGGAAAAAAAATTAATAGAAAAACATTAGGAGTAAAAAAGAAAAGTGTAAAGATAGAAACATTGTTTTCAAAAGTCCATTACGGGGAAAAAGATGCTTTCATGAAAGAAAGAAAAGAAGATGGAAGCAAAAAAACTGCTCTGGATTGGAATATCCGAAAGGCAAAGCTTATCTTTGGATTAGATGTTGATTATAAGAATGTTGCAGTTTATAATGCGTTTCGCAAGAATCGTGTATTTGATAAGTATGAAGCATTTATGAAAAAACATTTTTCCAATAATTTTAAAACTGAAGATAATTCAGGCGGTAATCCTACTTTTTCGAGTATTCAGGATCTAAATATGTTTCTTGACAGTATAGATACTGCTCAAATGCCGGATTTAAAGCTTGGACAGGGTATAGATGAGGAACGATTGAAACGAAATTATATCGAGTATTTCAGAAACTCTATCATAGCATCGGGAATTCTTAAAAATACAGTTAAAACAGATGGAGAATATACTGCTAAAGAAAATGAGGTATATAGTCGGCTTAGCAAGGCCAATCCGGATGAAAAGGGCATAAGAAAATTGGTCACAGCTTCTACCGGTGTTTTTACGCTTCAGTATAAGAGCAATAGCAAAATGGTCGGAGCGTGTGGAGAACATGTGGTTAATGGTTTGGCAGCTACGCATGCGTATACTGTTCTGGGCACAAAAGAAAAGACTACGATAATTAAAGGAAAACCGGTGACTCAACGATTTGTAATGTTACGAAATCCTTGGGGCAGTGATATAGTAAGAAATTATAATAAGGATATGGAGCAGGCAGGTAACGATCTTATAAGAAGAAAAGGTATATTTCTAATGGAACTTAGAGACTTTTGTGAATCCTTCTCAAGTTATGAGTTTGAATAGTTTTGTAGCATTGTTTTATTATAGATTTTAAATTGTTTAAGGCAAGTATCATTATCTGATGATTAATATGTAAAAAAAGAGCGATTGACCGCTCTTTTTTATGCATTTTATTTATCATCATAATGAAGGCACATAGCTTTTTACGGACTATTTAGCAAGTTTTATTTCCGTTGATTTTACAGTCTTTTTATAGTAAAATTATTAATAATGTTTGATGTTTTATTGTGGGAGGTGTAAGAGTGAAATAGATTGGTATAGGATATGAAGGCTATAAAGAATTTATAGATAATGATATGTACTATATAGATAAAACCATGCTTATAAGTGATGTGGTAGAAAAAGGCGGTAAGGTAACTCTTTTCACACGACCGAGACGTTTTGGTAAGACTCTGGCACTTTCTATGCTTCGTACATTTTTTGAACTTGAGTATGATTTCAATGGAAATGTCATAGATAAGCACAGGTATTTTGAGGGAAAGAAGATAATGAGTGCATCCGATGAGATACTTTCCATGATGGGAAAGTATCCGGTGATTAAGC
>JAFTFE010000005.1 GCA_017449765.1 Lachnospiraceae bacterium
ATAGTAAAAATGTGGAAGGAGATTGGGGCAAACAGCCATCAGTTTGAATAAATGAATGAATTGGAGCTATTTCGACTGGCAAGAAAAGGTGATAAAGCTGCAAAGGAGAAAATAGTTTCAGACAATTCCGGTCTTGTATGGAGTATAGCAAGGAGATTTTTCGGGCGCGGATATGAACTTGATGATATTTATCAGATAGGCTGCATAGGACTACTTAAAGCCATAGACAGATTTGAAGAAAGTTATGAGGTGAAATTCTCAACTTATGCAGTACCTCTTATAGCCGGAGAGATAAAAAGGTTTCTAAGAGATAACGGAATGATAAAGGTATCCAGAATATTGAAACAAAACGGATACAAGATAAGCCTTGCGAGAGATGAGCTTAGTCTTAAGCTTGGGCGAGACCCGGATATCAATGAACTGTCAGAGGTAACGGGACTTAGCTGTGAAGATATACTTGCGGCTACAGAAGCAAATAAGGATGTAGAATCCATATACCAGACCGTATATGAGCATGACGGAAATGAGATGTGTCTGGTGGACAAGCTGTCAGATGAATATGAGTCAGAGGCAGCAGCAGAAAATCTATTTAATCGAATACTTATAGAGCAGGCAATGAGTGGTCTGTCGGAAAAAGAACAAAAGTTAATCTTACTCAGATATTTTCAAGATAAAACCCAAAATGAAGTTGCAAAGGAATTAGGTATAAGTCAGGTGCAGGTAAGCCGGCTTGAAAAGAAACTTTTATTAATTATGAGAAATACTATTGACAATAAATCGAACTTATAGTACAATAATCGACAAGTTGGTATAAAAAATAAAATTAAATGACAAAAAATAAAATATAAATATAAAATTTAAACTAATAATATAAGAAATAAACTATTAATATAATAATCGTACTATTAGTTCGATTAACAAACTAAAAGTTGGATTGAGGGTTAAGATGGGTACACGAAAGAAGGCGGCATTAGAACAGTTCAATCGTGACAACATTTTAGATGCGGCTAAGGAATTGTTTGAGCTTAAGGGTGTAGAGGCTACCACAATGGACGATATAGCCAGGCACGCTGATTACAGTAAATCAACGATATATGTCTACTTCAAAAGTAAAGAGGACATATATAATTCTATAGTTGAGGACTATTTAAGCATCCTTACGGGCGAGATAGAGACATGTATAAGTGCGGATGAAGGTTTTGAAGAAACATATTTCCGCCTGTGTGACTGCCTTGTATCGTTTGAGGAGAAATATCCGAAGTATTATGCCAGTCTTATGGGCGAAGAAAATATGACCAACAGCCGCAAAAAGACTAATATAATTAATCAGGATGTCGGCAGGGAACTTCGTGAGCTTATAAGCAATCTTCTTGAGAAGGGCGTAAGACATAATATTTTAAGAAAAGATATAGACCTGCAGCCTACTGTATTATATGTATGGTCGGCAATCAGCGGTATTATTCAGGTCGCTGACAGAAAAAAGGATACCCTGAAAAATAAAGTGAATATGGACAAGGAAGAATACCTGAAATATTCCTTTATAACCTTTTATGATTCTTTGGTAAGGAGGTAAGCATGAATTACGTTTTTTACGTTTCAGATGAAATGGATGCTATGCCTATAAGCCAGAGATTACGAAAGATGGATGCAGGCAGAGAAGTCGCAGAGCATATCAAGATGGATATGAAAAAATGTACTGTATTAAAGTATACGGAGTATACGGGAGAAACCTTAGAAGCTGACAGTGTGGGTATAATATTTCCTGCCCACAGTTGGGGAATATCTCTTGCAATATATTCCTTTATGCAGAATTTACGCGTAGGCAGGGACACCTATGTATATGCGGTAGCAGTAGGAGAACACCTTGAACGGGATATGGCCAATCATATAAAAATTATAGACCAGTTCAAGAGGATTATTGATAAAAAATCATTAAGCAAAAAATCAGACATTTTTGTAAGGTGTAAGGGTATAAAACGTGACAGCTTCAGACAGGATTATCCTGTTAGAAGAGTTGCTGATCCGCAGGAATCAAAGGAAGTAATTAATACAATCTTAGATGGCTTGTTATATCACAGTTTTGATGAGATTAATAATAAACCTCACATAGAAAAACAGTACAATGAATTTGGCCTTAATTATGGATATTCACTTGAAAAGACAGGAAGAACCAAAGCTAAGCTTAATAATATCTATCTTGATGATTCGATGTTTGCGGGCATTAGATTTAGCAAGGTAATATAAACACGTCACAAAAAAACTATTTTATATATTGTTTTCTTCCTCCTATCACTCCACGTATTTGATGCGTGGGGTGATTTTCTTTGTGTGATAAATACTGCTGTCATGCGGCTCTGAGCTTTTTAAAGCATGTGTTTGAAGAACATTACGGCATAGAACTGAAAATGTTGTGAAATATCGAATGAATACACACAGAATAATATGGAAAAAATAATTATGCATACAGGGTAATTAAACTTGTATTTAATTTTATGAAATGTTATAATACTATAGCGAATGCGATTTTATATTTAATTATACATAGATTTTAAGGAGGCAGCCGGAATGGGCTATTCAAAGATGGAGACTATCAAGAAGCAGAAAGAATTAGTCTCTAAGTCACAAAGAATAAAACGTAAGGTATTGGTAAATATGCTCAAGATCTTTTTGCTTGTGCTTATTACTCTTATTATTACAGCTGCAGGTGCAGGTTTTGGAATGATGAAAGGAATACTTGACAATGCACCTGATATAAATCAGATAAGTATTATGCCTAAGGGATTTAAGACCTTTATATATGATGCTAACGGTAATCCGGAGACAGAGATATCCACCATAGGCTCTAACAGAGTTTACGTTTATTATGATGATATTCCTAAGGATGTAATCAATGCTTTTGTTGCCATAGAGGATCAGCGTTTTTGGGAGCATAACGGTATTGATGTAAGAGGTATAATGAGAGCCTTCGTAGAAGGTGCAAGATCAGGAGAATTCGATCAGGGTGCTTCGACTATTACCCAGCAGCTTATCAAGAATGAAGTATTTAATGTCGGTATGGGTGAGACAACCTTTATGGATAAGCTTGAAAGAAAGATACAGGAACAGTATCTTGCGATAGAACTTGAGAAAAAGTATACAAAAGAACAGATACTTGAGTATTACTTAAATGAGATATATCTCGGACGTGGTGTAAACGGAGTTCAGGCTGCAGCATCCAAGTATTTCAATAAAGATTTAAACGAGCTTACTGTATCTGAAGCTGCTACTATTGCGGGTATTACCCAGAACCCTACAAAGTATGACCCTGTCAGATTTCCTGACAAGAGTGCAGAAAGAAGAGAAAGAGTGCTCAACAAGATGCTTGAACTCGAATATATTACACAGGCACAATATGATGAAGCTATGGCAGATGATGTATTTGCCAGGATAGCAGAGGTTCAGGATATAAAGGAAGCCGAAGGTGACATATATTCATATTATACTGATAAGATACTTGTTGATCTTGAAAATGATTTTATGGATATTTACGGCTGTACCAAGCAGGAGGCTTCCATGATGATATTTACCGGAGGTTATTCGGTATATTCGGTACAGGATAAAGATATTCAGAAGATATGTGAGGATGTAATAAATGATACAAGCTACTATGGAGACGGAACAAGGGTAAGTCTTGATTATGAACTTACAATACTTGATGCAGACGGAGAGACTGTTCACAATTATTCTATAGGACATCTTATCAGATATTATAAAGAGCAGACCGGTAACTCCAAATATAATAATATTTATCAGAATGAAGATGCTGCACGTGCTGCTGCGGACGGTTTTAAGGATGCTATGCTCATTCGAACCGGGGGAACTTATAGTGGTGAAAGATTTACAACTTCTCCACAACCGCAATTTTCATTTACAATTATGGATCAAAAGACCGGTTATGTTAAGGCCATAGTAGGTGGTCGTGGAGATAAAGCAAGTAATCGAGGCTTGGACAGAGCTACAGATTCTCCGAGACAGCCGGGATCGTGCTTTAAGATACTTGCTGCATATCTGCCGCTTATAGATGCCTGTGGCGGAAGTCTTGCTACACCTTTTACGGATGAGCCGTATAAATATGCAAATGGTGTACAGGTTCATAACTGGTGGGGTAGTTCTTACAGAGGTCCTGTTACGGTAAGGACTGCAATTCAGAATTCCATGAATATCATAGCGGTTAAGGCGATAACTGAGGCTACACCGGAACTTGCATATCAATACCTTGTTGATGTAGGACTTACAACAATTGTAGATTATGACGTAGATAGTGATGGAAATATTATTTCTGATATAAATCAGGCAACTGCACTCGGAGGAATTACCAAGGGTGTTACAACATATGAAATGACTGCAGCATATGCGTCTATCGCAAATGGAGGAATATATACAAAACCTGTTGTATACTCTAAGGTGGTTGACCATGATGGAAATGTGGTTATTGATAATACAACTCCTACTACCAAAAGAGTTATGAAAGAGACTACAGCATGGCAGCTTATTGAAGGTAT
Organism: Lachnospiraceae bacterium; assembly: GCA_017449765.1. GTDB lineage: Bacteria > Bacillota > Clostridia > Lachnospirales > Lachnospiraceae > Coprococcus_C. Next base: position 4,542 of record JAFTFE010000005.1, read on the forward strand.
GAAATCTGTAGTAAACGGTGGTACAGGTGGTTCGGCAAGAATGACAACAGGTATAACCTGTGCGGGAAAGACAGGAACTACAACCAATACTTATGATCTGTGGTTCTGTGGTATGACACCATATTATACAGCATCAATATGGATGGGATTTGACTCAAATGTAGATATGGGAGGTTATAACCAGAGTCTTCATTGCAGAATGTGGAGAGATGCTATGGATCAGATTGCCACGATGGAGGAACAGGACCCTTCTGTGGATTTTGTAAAGCCTGAAGGTATAACAACTGTTACATTGTGTAAACTTACAGGTGATCTTCCCGGAGAGGGCTGCCCGACATGTACGGATTATTGCTCTACGGATTCAATACCATCCAGAAGATGTGCGGGTCATGCTACTTATACATTCTGTAGAGAATCTAAGTGTATTGCTACTTCCAAATGTCCTGAGACAGTTACATTTACTGCTGAGATAGATGAGCAGACGGGACAGAAGAGGCTTGTAAGTACACAGGGTGGAGAAAGCACAGACGGATATACATTTACAGAAGAAGTTTGTCCGCTTCATCCTGAAGAAGAAGAGAAGATTACGCTTACATCATCAGCGGGTGAAGGCGGTGCTATATCACCTACAGTTGAAGTTGAAAAAGGCTCAACCGTTACATTTATGATAACACCATTCAATGGATATGCCATAGCTGATGTACAGGTTAACGGAGCAAGTGTTGGCGCTGTAACCAATTATACATTTACCGAAGTACAGGAAAATGCTTCAATAAGTGCTACCTTCAAAAAGATAGAAGCTCCTAATCCGCCTCCTGCTACGACGCAGGCACCTGCCACAACACAGGCACCTGCCACAACACAGGCACCTGCTACAACACAGGCACCTGCCACGACACAGGCACCTGCCACAACGCAGGAACCGACGACACAGGAACCGACTACAACACAGGAGCCGACGACACAGGCACCTGCCACAACACAGGAACCGACGACACAGGAACCGACGACACAGGAACCGACTACAACACAGGAGCCGACGACGCAGGCGCCGGACACAACACAGGAGCCGACGACACAGGCACCTGAACCTGAACCGGCAGAACAAAGTGAGTAATAACAGTAATTTTTAATAATTTGAATAAATAATAATCATATAAGACTTGATGATAAGGGGGATATGCTATGAAAAAAGTGGCTTATATTGCATCAGAATGTGTACCTTTTGTAAAGACGGGAGGATTAGCGGATGTAGTTGGAACATTGCCGAGAATATTCGACAAGAAGGAATATGATGTCAGAGTTATTATGCCTAACTATATGTGCCTGCCTGCAAAATTTAAAAATAAAATGAGATACATTACTCATTTCCATATGGATATAGGATGGAAACAGCAGTATGTAGGAGTTATGTATCTTGAATATGAAGGTGTTCCGGTATATTTCATAGATAATGAATATTATTTCAACGGCTTTAATATATATGGAGATGTTAAATGGGATATTGAGAAGTTCTGCTATTTCAGCAAGGCTGCATTAGCTATACTTCCAAGTATAGGTTTCCAGCCTGATATAGTTCATTGTCATGATTGGCAGGCCGGACTTGTACCGGTTTACCTTAAGACATTATTTTCAAGCAATCCATTCTATGCAGGTATCAAGTCGGTTATGACAATACATAATCTTCAGTTCCAGGGTAAATGGGACATTAAGACAATACAGGAGTATTCGGGATTGCCTGAATATATATTTACACCTGATAAGCTTGAACTTAATAAGGATGCAAGTATGCTCAAGGGTGGACTTGTATATGCCGATAAGATTACAACCGTATCCAATACATATGCGCAGGAGATTCAAACTCCTCAGTATGGTGAAGGATTAGATGGATTATTAAGTGCAAGACATGAATCTCTATGGGGTATAGTAAACGGTATTGATTATGATGACTATAATCCTGCTACTGACAAGAAAATATTTAAGAATTACACGATTAAGAATTTTAGAAAGAATAAAGTTAATAATAAAACTGAGCTGCAGAAGAAGCTTGGACTTCCTGTAGATCCTGATGTGTATATGATAGGTATTATATCACGTCTTACCGATCAGAAGGGTCTTGACTTAGTAGACAGAGCAATGAATGATATATGTACGGATGGTACACAGTTTGTCGTACTTGGAACAGGCGACAGACGATATGAAGAAATGTTCAAATACTATCAGCAGTTCCATCCTGCAAAGGTATCGGCAAATATTTATTATTCAGAGGATTTGTCACATGAAATATATGCAGCATGTGATGCAATGTTAGTTCCTTCAAGGTTTGAGCCTTGTGGACTTACACAGCTTATGGCGCTTAGATATGGAACTTTGCCTATAGTACGTGAGACAGGCGGATTAAAAGATACTGTTCAGCCTTACAATGAATACGAAGGAACAGGTACGGGATTTTCATTTGCGAATTATGATGCATTTGAACTTCTCAATACAATAAACTATTCCAAGAAGGTATACTTTGATGATAGAGAGGCATGGTATAATATGCAGGAAAGAGCCATGCAGCAGAATTACAGCTGGAGTAATTCCGCAGAAATTTATCAGAGATTATATGAGCAGATATAAACTCAATAAAAATAATTTCTAATTAGCTTATGGTGCAAGGACGACTGTATGGAAGAACAGGCGGCTAAGGCAATGATTAGCACAATTCGAGTTTACTGGTTTAGCAAATTGATTGCTTGTTGCCGAGTTGCCTGTTCTTTCATACAGTCGTTTCGACGTTGTAGGCTTTATTTATGTATAAGGAGATATTTTATCATGGCGATGGACGGAATTACGATAGCGGGTCTGGTAAAGGAATTAAGAGACAATTTAATAGGCGGAAGGATATATAAGATATATCAGCCTGAGGTGGATGAAATTTGTCTTATAGTAAAAAACAGATTAGAAGATAAGAATCTGACAGAAAGGCTTGTTATATCAGCTGATGCCGGACTTCCGATGATATACCTTAGTGATAAGAACAAAGAAAATCCGGAAGTTGCGCCGAATTTTTGTATGCTCCTTCGTAAGCATGTAGGAAATGGCAGGATTAAGGATATAAGACAGCCGGATTTTGAGAGAATAATAGAATTTGATATAGAACATTTGGATGATATGGGGGATGTGTGTATAAAAAAGCTTGTGGTTGAGATAATGGGTAAACACAGCAATATCATATTCACGGACAGTAAAGATATGATTATAGACAGCATCAAGCATATATCGCATGCGGTAAGCTCGGTCAGAGAGGTGCTTCCGGGAAGAATCTACGAGTATCCGCCGTCTAAGGAAAAAATAAATCCATTAAATCTTGAGGTTAATTATTTCATAAACCATATACTGGATAAAAATATGCCTATTGATAAAGCAATATATACCTCATATACAGGGATATCTCCAACTATGGCTAATGAGATAATATACCGTGCAAATATTGATAAGAAGAATACCGACGAACTTAATATTTCTGATAAAGAGCAGCTTTATGACAGCTTTAAGTCTCTTATGGACAATGTATCTGACGGATATTTCACACCGTGTATAGCTTATAACGGATATACGCCAAAGGAATTTTCATCGGTCAGACTCACTGCTTACGGCAGTATGTATGACGCAGATATTATGCCGTCTAAAGATAAGACAGGTCTTAAGCCTTTTGATTCGATTTCAAAAACAATATGGGAGTACTATAGCGGCAAAAGTATTAGTTCAAGGATAAAACAGCGCTCGACAGATCTGAGGAAATTAGTATCCAATGCCATTGAAAGAACATCTAAAAAATTTGATTTGCAGACAGCACAGCTTGCTGACACGGAAAAAAGAGACAAATACAAATTATACGGCGAGCTTATAACAACATATGGGTATAGTGCAAAACCGGGGGCAGAGAGTCTCGAATGCGACAACTATTATACAGGTGAAAAAATATCCATACCTCTTAATCCTGAAAAAACAGCACTTGAAAACGGAAAGAAGTATTTTGAAAAATATAATAAGCTTAAAAGAACTTATGAAGCGTTAAGTGTTTTATGTAAAGAAACGAAGGATGAGCTTACTTACCTTTTATCTGTTCAGAATTCACTTGATATTGCTGAGGAGGAAGGTGATTTGGCTGATATAAGAAGAGAACTTATGGAGAGTGGATATATCAGAAAAACTCATAATAAGAATAAGACTAAAAATCCTGCTAAGAGTAAACCGCTTCATTATATATCAAGTGATGGATATCATATGTATGTAGGAAAAAACAATTTGCAAAATGATGAACTGACATTCAAGATAGCCGCTTCGGATGATATGTGGTTTCATGCCAAGCAGACGACAGGCTCTCATGTTATAGTAAAATGTGAGGGAAAAGAATTGCCTGATGCTACTTATGAGGAGGCGGCAAGGCTTGCGGCATATTATTCTTCGGGCAGAGACGGAAGCAAGGTAGAGATAGATTATACAACGAGAAGAAACCTGAAAAAACCACCCAAAGCAAATCCGGGTTTTGTTATATATCATACGAATTATTCAATGACGGTTGAGCCGGATATACATGGTATAAATGAGTATACGGAAGAAAAGATATAAGGTTAAAAGCAGTTGCTTTTTTGCCTGTAATATACTATAATATATTGGGTTTAACCGACAATACAATAAGATAAGAAAGGCTGGACACACTGTTGATTAAGAGCATGACAGGCTTCGGAAGAAGCGAGAAAATAAGCGAAGACAGGAAGATAATTGTTGAGATTAAGGCTGTAAATCACAGATATTGTGATATGAATATAAAGCTTCCAAAAAGGTTTAACCATTTTGAAGCTGATATAAGAAATCTTCTGAAAGAAAGAATTGCACGAGGCAAGGTTGATATTTTCATAACATATGAGGATTATACCAAGTCCAATGTTTGCGTAAAATATAACAAAGAAATTGCAGGTGAATATATAGGATATTTAAGGCAGATGGCTGAGGACTTTGATATTGCTGCTGATATCAAGACCTCTAATATTGGCAGATTTCCTGAGATTTTTACCTTAGAGGAACAGACAGTTGATGATGAGGCTGTATGGGACAGATTAAGGGGCGCAATCGACGAGGCATGTGATAAGTTTATTGAAGCAAGGACTGTCGAGGGCGAGAACCTTAAGACGGATTTATTAAGTAAATTAGATAATATGCTTGATATAGTATCTTTCATCGAAGAAAAATCGCCTGAGATTATTGACGACTATAAGAAGAGAATTATCGAGAAAATCAATGAGCTTAATGACAATACTCAGATTGATGACACAAGAATTGCAATGGAGGTAACTCTCTATGCCGATAAGATATGTGTAGATGAAGAATTAGTCAGACTCAGAAGCCATATAGAGAGTACTAAGAAGATATTGCTTGAAGGTGGCGCTGTGGGAAGAAAGCTGGACTTCATTGCACAGGAGATGAACAGAGAGGCCAATACCATATTAAGTAAATCCAATTCATTGCAGATCTCTGACAGGGGTATAGAATTAAAGACTGAGATTGAAAAGGTTAGGGAACAGATTCAGAATATAGAATAAAATAAAAGCAGGTGATAATATGAACAAAGATGGCTTTTTGATAGTTGTATCCGGCTTTTCCGGAGCAGGTAAGGGTACAGTCGTAAAAAGACTTGTTGAGGAATACGGTTATAGTCTGTCAATCTCTGCTACAACCAGAGCGCCGAGAGATGGCGAGGAAGACGGTAGAGAGTATTATTTCAAGACAGTGGCCGAATTTCAGAATTTAATCGATTACAATGGATTCATAGAGTGGGCACAGTATGTTGACAACTATTACGGAACACCGAGAAAATTTGTTGAAAACGAGATGAAAGCAGGAAAGGATGTAATCCTGGAGATAGAAGTTCAAGGTGCAATGAATGTCAGGAAACAGTATCCTAACGCATTACTTATATTTGTTACGGCTCCTGATGCAGCAAGCCTTAAGAGCAGGCTGGCAGGAAGGGGTACTGAGACAGATGAGGTAATTAATAAGAGGATGAAGAGGGCAGCACAGGAATCTGATGATATAGATGCATATGATTATATCGTCATTAATGATGACTTGGAGGAATGTGTTAAGACGGTTCATTCAATTATTGTCAGCAACAAGAGTTTAAGAGAAAATAATTTGGAATTTATTGATAAAATAAAAAGCGAGCTTAAGGGCTTATAGGAAGGAGAAAATATATGTTACATCCATCATACACAGATTTAATGGCAGTTGTAAACAGTGACGTCGAGGAAGGAGAGCATCCGGTTGTACAAAGCAGATATTCAATCGTTATGGCGACTTCAAAGAGAGCGAGACAGATAATAGCAGGTGATGAACCTCTTGTATCGAGTGAGGACAAGAAACCATTATCAATAGCTGTTGAAGAATTATATAATGGAAAGATTAAAATTGTCGGAGATGATGAATAAAAAATGGGGCTGTCGCACTTTGATGTAGCAGCCCTTGATTTCTTATGAGCAGTTTTTGCAATATGTGAAATGGGAGGTGTTATTGTTATATGAAATTATCAGAGTTAATTAACGGTATGGAATATGAACTTATTAAAGGTAATATTGATGCTGATATAAATAATATACAAAACGATTCAAGAAAAGTTGGGGAGAATGACTTATTTTTCTGTATATCAGGAGCCGTATCCGATGGACATAAATATGCAGAAGATGTTTCAGGCAAGGGAGCAGCTGTGCTTATAGTTGAAAAGGATATAGATCTGACAAACCTAAATGATACCACTGTAATAAAGGTAGACAGTACACGATATGCGATGGGGTATATAAGCTCTAAATTTTATGGTGAGCCTTCAAAGAAACTTAATGTAATAGGTATTACGGGAACCAAAGGAAAAACCACTACCACCTATATGATTAAAAATATGCTTGAACTTGCCGGACATAAGACAGGACTTATAGGAACAATTGAGATATTTGATGGTGAAAAGACCATACCGGCAGAGAATACAACACCTGAATCTATAATTCTTCACAAGACACTGAAAGATATGGTAGATAATGGCCTTGATACTGTTGTAATGGAGGTATCCTCTCAGGGACTTATGCTTGACAGAGTTGCAGGGGTTGATTTTGATTATGGAATATTTACAAATCTTTCAAAAGACCATATAGGACCGAATGAACATAAGACTTTTGAAGAATATATGATGTGGAAGGCTAAACTTTTTACTTTATGCAAGGTGGGAATATTTAATATAGATGACGAGTATTCTTCATATATGATGGATAATGCAGTGTGTAAAATATTGACATATGGTCTTGATAAAGATGCTGATTACAGGGCTAACGGATTAAGACTGTATAACAAGGATGGAGTATTGGGTATAGAGTATGAGGTCTCGGGCAGGATATCAGGAGATATAATGGTAGATTTACCCGGAGAGTTCTCTGTACATAATTCACTTGCTGCAATAGCGGTTGCAGACAGTCTGGATGTTCCTTTCGCTAATATATCCGATATCTTAAGTGAGGTCAAGGTACGCGGAAGGGTTGAAATGATTCCTATATCAGACTCATTTACAATAATGATAGATTATGCACATAATGCAATGGCTCTGGAGAGCCTTCTGCTTGCTCTGAAAGCATATAAGCCGAAGCGTCTGGTTACGTTATTCGGCTGTGGAGGAAACCGCTCCAAGGACAGAAGATTTGATATGGGAGAGGTTGCAGGAAAGTTATCTGATTATACGATTATTACAAGCGATAATCCAAGAGACGAGGAACCTCTCGCTATTATAGCGGATATTATAACCGGAATGAAAAAAACTGATGGAATATATACTGAAATACCTGATAGAAAGGAAGCTATCAGATATGCGATAATGAATGCAAAAGAGGGTGACGTAATTGTTCTCGCCGGCAAGGGACACGAAGACTATCAGGAGATAAAGGGTGTAAAACACCATATGGATGAAAGAGATTTAATCAGAGAAATTTTGGAGGAAGAAGATGTCACAACTATATGCGGATATAATAATAGATATTTCGCATGAAGCGATAGACAAAACCTTTCAATATAAGATACCTGAAGCCTTAGAAGAGGTTTTAGAGATTGGAATGCAGGTATTTGTCCCATTTGGACAATATAATAAAAGGCGTAAAGGTTACGTAATAAGTATTACCGACAGTCCTTCATTTGAGATAGATAAAATGAAGGAAATATCAGATATTTCCGAAAAAAGTCTCAAGATAGAAGGACAGCTGATAAAATTAGCCGCCTTTATACATGCAAACTATGGCTCGACTATGATAAATGCACTTAAGGTCGTTATGCCTGTAAGAGAAAGAATAAATAAAAAACCACCTAAAGTTATTACGGAAGAACCTGTATTTAATATGGGACAGATTGATTCGCTTAGTTTGGAGCAGAGTAAACTTATTAGTGAATTCGAGTATGATTTTAATAATGAAATATATAACACCTATCTTCTGCATGGTATCACGGGAAGCGGAAAGACCGAGGTGTATATAGGATGCATAAGAAAGGTTATAGAAAAAAATAAGCAGGCTATAGTTCTTGTGCCTGAGATTGCACTTACCTACCAGAATGTTGCAAGATTTAAGCAGTATTTTGGAGATCGCATAGCAGTTGTTAATTCAAGACAAAGTAAGGGTGAGCGTTACAGGGAGTTTGAACGTGTAAGAAACCATGAAGCTGATGTGATAATAGGTCCGAGGTCGGCACTTTTTGCACCATGTGATGAGCTGGGGCTTATTGTCATTGATGAGGAACATGATACTGCGTATAAGAGTGACCAGTCACCTAAATATCATGCAAGAGAGGTTGCTCTTGAAAGAGCAAAAATAGCAGGAGCATCAGTTATACTTGGCTCGGCAACACCATCTATGGAAAGCTATATGCAGGCAAAACTTGGAACTTTTAAACTGTGGGAACTGTCGGTCAGACCAAATGGTGCCAAATTGCCTGATGTATCAATAGTTGATATGAGAGACGAACTTCATCTTGGAAATAGAAGTATAATAAGCAATGAATTACATAATGCAATAGAAAAATGTCTCGAAAAAAAAGAACAGATAATGTTATTTATCAACAGAAGGGGTTATAATAGCTTTGTGTCCTGCAGGGAATGCGGAGAGGTTATAAAATGTCCGAAATGTGATGTATCACTGTCTCTGCATGATAATGGTTTTATGATGTGTCATTATTGCGGACATATGGAAAGAAAACCCTCGGTGTGTCCTAAATGTAAGTCAAAAATGATTGGCGGATTCGGAACAGGTACACAAAAGGTCGAACAGGAGATAAATAAGCTTTTTCCGGATGCAAAGACCTTAAGAATGGACAAGGATACAACTGTGAGGAAAGGTTCTTATGAGAATATTATAAATCAATTTGTGAACCGTAAGGCAGATATATTAATCGGCACCCAGATGATAGTCAAAGGACATGATTTTTCAAATGTTACATTGGTAGGAATACTGCTTGCGGATATATCACTTTTTGCAAATGATTATCGTTCGGGAGAAAGAACTTTTGATCTTTTAACACAGGCAGCCGGACGTGCCGGAAGAAGCGATAAGCCGGGCAGTGTTGTAATACAGACATATCAGCCGGATCATTACGCCATATCAACTGTAAAAAAACAAAGCTATGAAGATTTCTTTGATATGGAGCTGTCATACAGAAGACTTATGAAATATCCTCCTGTATATAATATGATGGTTGTACTTATTACATCAGAGGATTATGATACACTCATAAAGGAGTCGGAGGATATATGCAAAAAAATTAAAGCAGCTTCCGCAAACTATAGGAAAGTTAAAATTATTGGCCCTGCCGATGCATCTATAGTAAGGATTAATGATATATTCCGCAGGGTTATATATATAAAATCTGATGATTTAAGCGGACTTAAGAAAATCAGAGAACTATTTGACAATTACGAACAGGACGGGATTAGTATAATGTTTGATGTTAATCCTGTAAATATGTATTAGAAAAGAGGATTATAAAATGGCAATCAGAAAGATAAGATATGACGGAGATGATATATTAAGAAAAAAGTGCAAGCCGGTCGAGAAAATGACAGGCAGAATTGAGACACTTATAGATGATATGTTTGATACTATGTATGAAGCGAATGGTGTTGGACTTGCAGCACCACAGGTTGGAGTATTAAAAAGAATAGTAGTGATAGATGTGTGTGACGGCAATCCTTTGGCGCTTATTAATCCCGTTATAGTTTCTTCTGATGGAGAGCAGGAGGGTGAAGAGGGATGCCTTAGTCTTCCGGGATTATCGGGAAATGTCAAAAGACCTAATCATGTCGTATGTAAGGCGCTTGACAGAAATATGAACGAGATTATCGTTGAGGGAGAAGAACTTCTTGCGAGAGCAATATGTCATGAGTTAGACCACTTAGACGGAATACTGTATAAAGATTTAGCTACAGACGGTTTGCATAGTATAGATGCACCGCCTGAAGATAAAGAATAAATTCTTATTATTGAGTAATGAGATTATAATGCGAAAAAAGAATCTAATTGAAAGGTTGATATTATGAATATTATATATATGGGTACACCGGATTTCGCTGTATATCCCCTGAAAAAACTGATAGAAGCAGGACATAATATATCACTTGTCATAACACAGCCTGACAAGGCTAAGGGAAGGAGCAAAGCTTTGATTCCTACCCCGGTCAAGGTGGCTGCCAAGGAACATAATATAGATGTTTTACAGCCGGAGAAAGTGAAGACTGAATCTGTGGTTAAGAAGATAGAGAGCTTAAAACCTGATGTTATAGTGGTGGCTGCTTACGGACAGATTCTGCCTGAAAGCATACTGAATATCCCGGTTTACGGCTGTATCAACATACATGCTTCACTTCTTCCAAGGTATAGAGGTGCTGCACCTATAGAACGTGCAATACTTGACGGTGAAGAAAAGACCGGAGTTACAACGATGTATATGGAAAAGGGGCTTGACACAGGTGATATGATTGATAAAGTAGAAGTTGACATAACATCTGAAGATACAGGAGAGACGTTACACGATAAGCTTGCTGTATGCGGAGCAGAGCTTATATTAAAGACCTTAGAGAAACTTGAAGAAAAATCTGCAATAAGAGAAAAACAGGATGACAGTTTAAGCTCATATGCACCTATGCTTACCAAAGAAATGGGTGAGATAGATTTTGATCGACCGGCTGATTATATTGACAGGCAGGTAAGAGCGCTTATAGTATGGCCTTGTGCATATACAAAAATAGCCGGTAAAAATGTTAAGATATTAAAAGTAAGAGTTACCGATATAAATGAAGAAAGATATCAAGATGCAAAGCCGGGCGAGATAATAGAGATTACAAAGAAGAACTTTACGATAAAATGCGGTGAGGGTGCGATAACCATACTTAAACTTCTGCCGGAGGGCAAAAAATCTATGGATGCATCTGCTTATCTTAATGGAAATAAGCTTGAAACCGGTATGTGTGTCGGAGAGTAATATGATAGATACAAGAGATATAGTGTTGTCCATACTTATGGATATTGAGGTGCATAACACCTTTTCAAATATAGCGTTAAGCAAAGCATTAAGTAAAAATCAGTTTATTGAAAAAAATGAGAGAGCCTTTATTACGAGACTCTCTGAAGGTGTTGTCGAGACACGTCTTAAATTAGATTATATCATTAATCAATTCTCAAAGACTAAAATTAATAAATGTAAGCCAATGATAAGGTGTATACTTCGAATGGGTGTATACCAGATTCTTTTTATGGATGGTATTCCTGACAGTGCAGCATGTAACGAAGCTGTAAAGCTTGCAAGAAAGCATAATTTTAACGGACTTTCAGGCTTTATAAACGGAGTATTAAGAAACATATCAAGGAATAAGAATAGTATTAAATACCCATTACGAAAGGAAAATTTGGATGAATATTTATCTGTAGAATACTCCATGCCAAAGGAACTTGTCAGGACGATAGAGGAATGTTATCCGGATAAATATATTGATATATTGGAGGGAACATTTGAGGAGAGGTCTACTACAATACGTGTAAATGAAACCTGTATAAAAAAAGAAGAATTAAAAAAGATGCTTGAAGCCGAAGGCATAAGTGTGGAGTACGGATATTATGATGATAAGGCACTTCTTATAAAAGACTATGATTTTATAAGGAAGATAAGCGGATATAAAAAGGGGTATTTTACCGTTCAGGATGAAAGCTCCATGTGTGCCTTAAGAGAAGCTTTTGAGAACATAGATAATATAGATGATGATTTTTTAGCTATAGATGTATGTGCCGCACCGGGAGGCAAGACGACTGCCGCGCTTGAATATATGAATGGCAGAGGAAGGATTTATTCGCTGGATATCTCAGAAGAAAAACTTGAAATGATAGAAGAAAATACAGACAGATTAGGCTTTAATAATGTAAAAATTGCCTGTCATGATGCTACAGAAGGCTTTGAAACTTTAGAGTTGTTTCACGAAGACGGATTTAGTAAAGGAGCAGATTTAATCATAGCGGATTTACCATGCTCCGGACTTGGCATAATGGGAAGAAAAAATGATATCAAATATCATTATACAAATGAGCAGTCAGATGAACTGAGCAGACTGCAAAAAGACATACTTGATAACGTCTGTAAATATATTAAGAAAGACGGAATATTATTATACAGCACATGTACAATAGTTCCTCAGGAAAATGAAGAGGTTGTGGAATATTTCTTATCAAAGCATAAAGAATATACCTTGATTAAAAAAAGATTATTTCTTCAGGGAGTAGACAAATGTGACGGATTTTTCTATGCGGTAATGCGACGAAGATAAGCGGATGAGGTTTGAAATGGATATACGCTCAATGTACTTTGATGAATTAAATGAATATATATTATCATTAGATATGCCTGCATACAGGACTAAGCAGGTCTTTGAATGGCTGCATAAAAAATATATAGGTAATGTAGATGATATGACAAATCTTCCTAAGACGCTCAGGGAAAAAATATCAGAGACCGGTTTTATCTGTCTTAAAGAAGAAGCAAAGCAGGTGTCCAAGACAGACGGAACAGTAAAATACTTATTTAAGCTTTATGACGGTCAGATGATAGAGACGGTGTTTATGAGATATTCCTACGGAAATTCCGTATGCATATCATCTCAGGCAGGTTGTCGTATGGGGTGTAAATTCTGTGCCTCAACTATAGGCGGATTAGTGAGAAATCTCTATGCTTCGGAAATGCTTGAGCAGATATATGCGGTGATGAGAGACACAGGTGAAAGAATATCCAATATAGTTATAATGGGTACAGGGGAACCGCTTGACAATTATGATAATTTAATAAGATTTATTAAGCTTATTACAGATGAAAGAGGTTATAACCTGAGTCAGAGAAGTATTACAATGTCAACCTGTGGCATTGTACCCAATATATTAAGGCTTGCTGATGAAGAACTTGCCATTACACTTGCGATATCGCTTCATGCTCCGAATGATGAAAAAAGACGAAGACTTATGCCGGTTGCAAATACATACAGTATAAGCGAGATAATTAAAGCATGTAAGATATATTTTGAGAAAACGGGAAGAAGAATTACCTTTGAGTACAGTCTTGTAAAGGGAGAAAATGACAGTGAAGAGGATGCACGTGAGCTTGCCGGGCTTTTAAAAGGACTCAATTGTCACGTGAATCTTATACCTGTGAATAAAATAGAAGAACGTAATTTTAACCGTTCGGATGATTATTCTATACAAAAATTTAAATTAGGACTTGAAAAAAATTCAATAAATGTTACTATAAGAAGGAGTGCGGGTAGCGATATTGATGCTGCCTGTGGACAGTTAAGAAGAAAATATATGGTTAATGAAGTTGAGGGAAGCCTATGAATTCATATGGTAAAACAGATACCGGCAACAAAAGAAGCAGCAATCAGGATAGTATTTTCTTTTCTGATAAGCCGGTTGGACCATTGCCTAATCTATACATAGTGGCTGATGGAATGGGTGGACATAAAGCAGGAGATCAGGCATCCAAAATGGCTATTGATATAGCTGTTGATTTTATAAGGAAATCAACTATAGAAAATCCGATAGCGGTATTGAAGCGTGCGATGATATACGCCAATAATGAGATATATAAGAAGGCAAGCATGGACCCCGATTTAAGAGGTATGGGTACGACTATGGTTGTGGCTGTCGCAACGGATAGTAAATTGTATATTGCTAATATAGGAGACAGCAGATTATATTCCATAGGAAATGATATAAGACAGATTACTATGGATCATTCGCTTGTCGAGGAACTTATCAGAGACGGCAAGCTTGAGAGAAAAAGAGGAAGAAACCATCCTGAGAAGAATATTATAACCAAAGCGATGGGTTCAAAAGAAGAAGTTATACCTGATTTTTTTGAAATAGACATAAATCCTGATTACAAGTATTTGTTATGCTCAGACGGCTTATCAAATATGGTTGAGGATGATGAGATAAAGGATATAGTGACAGATGGCGATGACCTGTATAATATTACACAGGCATTGATTGACCGGGCTAATTATTACGGTGGCGCAGATAATATATCTGTAGTTGTTTTATCAAGCTAAACTATTCGAGAAAAGAGTGGAAAGGGTTAGAATTATGTTAAAACCGGGAATGATACTTTGTGATAGATATGAGGTACTTGAAGTCGTCGGTGCGGGCGGAATGTCCATAGTATATAAGACAAAGGACCACAGACTTAATCGTAATGTTGCGATTAAGATGCTCAAGCCGGAATTTGTAAACGACAAGAATTTTGTTACAAAGTTCAGAATAGAAGCACAGGCTTCGGCAGGGCTTACACACCCTAACATAGTAAATGTGTATGATGTTACAGAGGATGATGGAATATATTTTATAGTTATGGAACTTGTAGAGGGCATAACTTTAAAGGAATATATCACTGAAAACGGCAGACTTCCAATGGATAAGGCGATTGATTTTTCCATACAGATAGCTTCTGCTCTTGAGACGGCGCATGAAAATCACATTATCCACAGAGATATCAAGCCTCAGAACATATTAGTTAATAAGAATGGCAATCTGAAGGTTACTGACTTTGGTATAGCTAAGGCTGCTTCGGCAAATACGCTTACTTCAGGTGCTATGGGAAGCGTGCATTATATATCTCCTGAGCAGGCAAGAGGCGGATATTGTGATGAAAGAAGTGATATTTACTCTCTTGGTATTACTATGTATGAGATGGTTACGGGACGAGTGCCGTATGAGGGAGATAATAATGTGTCGGTTGCTCTTATGCACATACAAAATGAGATGATTTCCCCGAGAGATTATTATCCTGATATATATGCAAGCTTTGAGAAAATTATACTGAAGGCTACACAGAAGAAGCCGGAAAGAAGATATCTCACGGCAAGTGCGCTTATAGCAGATTTAAGACGAGTTCAAAATAATCCTAATATAGATATAGTATTGGCACCATCCGCAATAACCAACGGAAATACACAGGAATGGTCTAAGGAAGAGATTGAGGCGGTAAGGAATGCCAGTCATAATGTTCAGCAAAGACCTGTGGATACTTATATGTCTAATCCTCCTATCCAGAATGAAATGGGAGAGATGAAGCCTGTACAGGGTATATCTCCTATACCTGTCAACAGTCAGAGGATTAATCAGCTGCTTGAGGTTGAAGATCCTTGGGATTACGAGGATGAAGAAGAAGACTATACACCTGCACCGAGAGGAAAGCTTAAGAAGGTACAGGATGATGATGACGATGATGAATATGATGACGACTATGATGATTCGGAATTGGATCCAAATCTTAAAAAAGCCGTAGTAATAGGTGCTGTATTGACTGCCGTAATTTTAGCAATGATAGTATTATTTGTTCTTGGTAAAGTTATGGGTTGGTTTAATTTTGGAGACAGGAACAAAACAACTACAACAATAACCACAGCAGCACCGGTTGAAAATGATGATACAGGTATAAGCGTAGAGGTAGTAAATGAATATGAGATGCAGGATGTAGTAGGACTTTCCGAGGCTGCTGCACAGAAAATATTATCTGATAAAGGATTTACAAATGTCGTAACACAGGTAGAGAATAATTCTGAAGTTCAGGAAGGTTATGTATTCTACCAGAGTGCAAATAAGGGAGATATGTTGAGAGCCGATGCTGAGATAGTGATAAAGGTAAGTGCCGGAGCGGTAGAAATCCAAGTACCGGATGTTGTTGATTATGAAGATCAAAGGGCAGTTACCATTTTGCAGGAAACAGGTTTTACAGTTACACATTCTTTTGAAAACAGTGAGACCGTAGAGAAAGATAAGGTTATAAGAACCGAGCCTGAAGCAGGAAACATGGCTCCTGAGGGCAGTAAGATAATACTTGTTGTAAGTAACGGTTCCGCCGAGAAGAATGTCGAGGTTCCTAATCTTACCGGATATACCCAGGCACAGGCAGAGAATACGCTTGCGTCAAAGAAGCTTGCTACAGGAACCATATCTCATGAGAATAGTGACAATGTAGCTGAAGGTTATGTTATAAGACAGAACACTGCAAGCGGAACAGAGGTACCTGAGGGTACGGCAATTGATTTTGTAATTAGTGACGGACCTGTAACCACTGAGGAGGTTCCTGCAACTTATACTGCAAATATCAAAGGAACCGTAACATGCAATAATGAGGAATTTATTAATCAGACCTTTACAGTTCAAGTAATTAATTCAGAAGGTGTGGCAGTTGCCCAGAGTCAGATAACTGTTGCTGCAGCCGGTCAGCCTTATGATGTCAGCAATACAATAGCTGATCTTCAATCACAGGAGTCATTTACGATTAATATTATTGCTTCAGATGGAAGCAATGTAACATCCTCATTCTCACAGAATGTGAGTACAACATATAGTGAGAACTGATATGACAGGAAAGATTATTAAAGGTGTAGGTGGATTTTACTATGTCCACCTGCACGATGATATTATATACGAATGTAAGGCAAAGGGGATATTCAGAAATCAGAATATCAAGCCTACAGTTGGAGATGATGTCGATATAGATATCATAGATGAAGAAAAAAGAACGGGAAATATAATTTCTATAAAAACAAGAAAAAATTCTTTGGTTCGTCCGGCAGTTTCTAATATTAATCAGGCAATTATTATATTCGCGTTATCAAATCCAAAGCCAAACTATAATTTGCTGGATAGATTTTTGGTTATGATGAATGCTCAGCATATTGACACTATAATATGTTTTAACAAATCTGATCTAACAGATTATGATACGGCAGAAAAAATTAAAAATATTTATTCATCATGCGGTTATGAAGTATTCATAACATCAACCTATGATGGTAAAAATATAGAAGAATTAAAATCTGCACTTAAGAAAAAAACTACTGTTTTGGCAGGTCCGTCAGGTGTTGGAAAGTCATCTGTAATTAATGCCATAAGACAGGATGTATCAGCCAAGACCGGGGAGATAAGCGAGAAGATAAAGAGAGGTAAGCATACTACAAGGCATGTAGAGCTTATGTATGTGGAAGATGACACTTATATTTTGGACACACCGGGATTTGGCTCTTTGTATATCGAAGATATAGAGGCTGAGGATCTGAAATATTACTATAATGAATTTAATGAATATGAAGGAAAATGCAGATTTAACGGATGCATACACATAAATGAGCCTGATTGTGCTGTGAAAGCAGCTTTGTCAGACGGACACATAAGTAATTTAAGATATGATAATTACAAATTATTATATGAAGAATTAAAGGAAAAGAGGAAATGGTAAGATGAATATTCTGTCACCATCACTTCTTTCAATAGATTTTAACAATATTGAAAGAGATGCAAAAATATTAGATAAGTCAGGCGTAAGTTGGTATCATCTGGACGTTATGGATGGAATGTTCGTACCGAATATTTCATTTGGACCGCCTGTGATAAAGGCTATAAGAAAAATAACAGACTGTTTCTTTGACGTACATCTTATGATTAAAGAACCCATAAGATATATAGAGGCATTTAAGGATGCGGGAGCAGATTTACTTACTATACACTATGAAGCCTGTGAAAATCTCACGGAGACTATAGCTAAGATTAAAGAATCAGGTTTAAAGGCAGGACTTGCAGTAAATCCCAAGACTGACATAACAGTGGTTAAACCGTATCTTTCAGATGTTGATATGGTACTTGTTATGAGCGTTGAACCCGGCTTTGGCGGACAGAAATTTATGCCGGTTGCGATTGACAAATTAAAGTGGTTAAAATATAATTTAAATCCTGATAATCCTGATATGCTCATTGAGGTTGACGGTGGCATTAATTTTGATAATGTGAACATTGTACTTGAAGCAGGTGCAAATGTAATTGTAGCAGGTTCGGCATGCTTTAACGGCGATATAGCTGATAATGTAACAAGGTTTGATAAGATTCTGGCAGGATAATACAATACATGAATCTGAATTGAATTTTTATAATTGTTTTTGTGAGGTGTCAGCAAGACTTGTGTAAGACAGATGAGGTAATAATTGTATCAGGCGGCAGTATAGATGAAGAAGTATTAGACTGTGTAATCAGAGAGCATAAAGATGCGTATATAATCGGAGTTGACAGGGGTCTGGATATCCTGTACAGATGCGATATAAAACCTCAGTTTATAATCGGAGATTTTGATTCCGTAAGCATAGAAGCAAAGCAAACTTATGACTCTTTTGAAAATGTTATTACACTTGATTCCGATAAGGACTATACCGATACTCATGTGGCTGTTGAAAAGGCGCTTGATTTAAGTCCCGGGCGTATTATAATACTTGGTGCTACAGGTGGCAGGTTAGACCATTTTTTAGAAAACTTGAATCTTCTTAAGATATGTCTGGATAATGGTGTTGAGGCAGAGATTATCGACAGACAAAATAAGATTAGACTAATCAATGAAAAAAAAGAACTTATAATTCGAAGAAAAGCCTTATATGGAAAATATATTTCCGCTATTCCGTTTTCTGATTGTGTAAGCGGGATAGAACTTTCAGGCTTTAAATATAACTTAAGTGACGCAGTTCTTGATAAGGATATGACACTTGGAGTAAGTAATGAATTAGTAAAGGAGGAAGGTCTCATTAAGGTAGGTAAAGGATATTTACTTGTTTTGGAGACGAAGGATTAAAAATGACATTTTGGATTGTATTGGCATTTGTTCTTTATATGGCGCTTATGATGTTTATAGGTATATCAAACGCTAAGAAGAACAAGAATGCAGATGATTATTTCTTAGGAGGAAGAAGTCTTAACGGCTGGGTGGCAGCACTTTCGGCTCAAGCTTCGGATATGAGCGGTTGGCTTTTGATGGGACTTCCGGGAAGTATATATGCCTTTGGTACCAATCAGGCATGGATAGCAGTAGGCCTTTTCATAGGTACGGTGCTTAACTGGATATTCATATCGGGAAGACTCAGAAGATACACCATAAGAGCGAATAATTCCCTTACCATACCGGAATACTTAAGCAACAGATTCGGAGATAATAAGAAGGTGCTTATGGCCATATCTGCCATAGTTATTCTTATATTCTTCTTAGTATATACGGCTTCAGCATTTGCTTCAGGCGGAAAGCTTTTTTCTTCGATAGTGGATATTGATTATCATACGGCATTGTTTGTTGGTGCGGTTGTAATACTTGCATATACGTTTTTAGGCGGATTCTTAGCCGTGTGTACAACAGACTTTATACAGGGTATGATGATGCTTGTAGGTATACTTGCTGTTCCGATTATAGCAGTAGCAATACTTGGCGCAAATAATATCATCCCGAACCTTATCGACAGCGGTGTGGGTGATGCAAGTGATTACCTTAATATATTTGTGGAAAATGGTAAGCCTATTACTGCAGTAAGTATAGCTTCACAGCTTGCTTGGGGACTCGGTTACTGCGGTATGCCTCATATACTTGTCAGATTCATGGCGATTAAGGATGAGAAGGAACTTTCAAAATCCAGAAAAGTAGCAATAGTTTGGGTGCTTCTTTCACTTGTGGTAGCATGTATAATCGGTGTTATAGGACGTGCATATCTTTATCCTGAAATATTGTCAAATGACGGAGCTGCATACGAAAAGGTATTCATTGAAATGATAATGAAGATATTTACGAAAGATTCAAATCTTCCGTTCCTTGGCGGTATACTGCTTTGTGGAATACTTGCTGCGATTATGTCAACGGCAGATTCACAGCTTTTGGTATCATCCTCATCTATATCGGAGGATTTGTTTAAGGGAGTATTTTTCAAGAATATGAAGGAAAAGACAGTTCTTGTTATTGCCAGAGTATCAGTTCTTGTAATAGCTGTTATAGCATTTGCGATAGCATGGAATCCTGATTCAAGTATAATGGGACTTGTATCTGATGCATGGGCAGGTCTTGGTGCAGCATTCGGTCCTACGATACTTATGTCCCTTTATTGGAAGCGGATTAATTTGCCGGGAGCGGCAGCAGGTATGATAAGCGGAGCTGCAACGGTTATAATTTGGGATTACATTAAGTTCATAGATATGGATGGTGCAAAGGTTACACTTTCCACATACACCGGAGCATACTCACTTCTTATAGGATTCTTTGTAAGCTTACTTTTTATCGTGGTTGTATCACTAATTACACCTAAGGTAAACGACGAGATAGCAGAGCAGTTTGATGATGTAAAGAACGGAAAAGTATAAATAGAAAAAAGAATAAATAAATGTTAAAATGCCGGCGAACAAAACCGGCATTTTACTATTACCAATAATATAATTTAAAGAGAGGATTTATGAAAAACTCTAATTTATGTTTCTGTGTTTACTATAAACCAAAATTATGAACAAATTATGACAATATAAAAAACTTTGTGTAAAAAGTTATGTAAATTAAAATAATTCAGTTGTTTTTATTGTATTAAAGGATTTTATAAAGATTTAATTATGAATAAGATAAAAATTCTTACGGTAGGAAATGTTAAGGAAGCTTATTTTAGAAATAAAATTAATGCTTTGTGCAAAGAAATAAATAAAAAATACAGTGTGGAAATTGTCGAAGTATCTGATGAAAGCATACCTAAGAATCCGGGTGAGGCGATAATTGAGAATATAAAAAATATCGAGGGTAAGAAGCTGTTGTCCAAGATAGATTCTAAAGATTATGTGATTGCTCTTTGTATAGATGGCAAACCGACCGCAAATGACGATATGATTAAACTTATGGATAGGGTGTTTGGTAATTACTATAATTCTGTGGTATATGTTATAGGAGGGTCACTCGGACTTTCAGGCGAGGTCGTAAAGAGGGCAGATTATAAATTGAGCTTTTCAAATATGACATTTCCGCATCAGCTTATGAGAGTTATGCTCCTTGAAGCAATATCAGATGTGTGCAGGAAGGCTTAGTATAGGTATACAAAGCTTTCCTGTAATTATTTGTGATAGTTTATATTGTTATTGATTGTGTAAGCTCTGTAAATCTGCTCAGATAAGGCCACCGCTGTTGGACCGGAACACATACTAAAACTTGTCAGATTGAATATCTCATATGAATAATCTGACATTAATTTCAAAAAATTATTTAAGATTTTGTCATCGTGTTTTTTCTCATCAGGTATTATGAATTCAATGCAGGAATATCCGCTTATACTTATGTCCGTAATCTTTTTCGCAAGTTCGGGCGATGTAAATGAAGCTTTACCCGGTACCACAACGAATTTATAAGAATTATCCTTCAAAGAAAGTCCGGCGAAATCTTTATACAGTTTCTTACTTACATCTGCAAAAGCGGATGTTCGCTTGAAGTATTCATTAATCGCCTGTTCATAATCGGTATCAAATTTCTTTAAATCTATATGTAATATAATCTGCATTTTAAATTCCTTTAAATTTTCTAACGTTAATATTAATAAAAAATAATCATTATGTAAATGAAAATATGTTTTTTGTGCAAAATGCATAAATTTTATTGGAAGAATTGTCAATTGAAGAATTGCCACCTAATGATATATACTGAAAATAGTAATGGACAACCGGTTGCGCAACTATTGCGCAGGCAAGATTGGTTTAATAAAAATACAGTAGATAATTATATTAAAAAGAGATTGAAGGAGGTAATTTATGAGAGTGAAAAGACTTTACAGAGGGATAATGGCGATGTTTATTGCTGTGATACTGGCAGTAATCACACCGGGGAGTACATTTTTAGGTGGTTTTGATGAGGTGAAGGCAGCAGATGAGACTTGGACTGACACAGAATTGGTAAAAAATGGAGATTTCTCAAGTGGGAATTCGAATTGGGAAGTTACAATTGATTCAACAGATACTAAACATGGCTATGAATTTAAAGATGGGATTTTTGATGTTTTTGATGATGATGGGGTTAATATGACTTTTAGTCTTACTCAAAATATTGAGTCTGTTCCCGCCGGTACGTATAGATTGACATATAAGTATTTTTCATATGAATGGGATGATAATGGAATTGATGTTAGTGTTGCATCATCAAGCTATACAATTCCAAAAGGAACAGGCTGGGGTAATTGGGTTACCGTTTCTGATGATAATACATTTACTTTAGACGAAGCAGGTGCTATAACAATAAGCGTAAGTGGAACAACATGTAAATGGATTAAATTTGGTATAGACGATATTGTTTTAGAGAAGAAGTCTGATTCGGGAAGTTCAGGCGACCCGACAGACCCGGATGATCCGGTAACATTTAGGCTTTACTATTATTATGATGG
Organism: Lachnospiraceae bacterium; assembly: GCA_017449765.1. Classification (GTDB taxonomy): domain Bacteria; phylum Bacillota; class Clostridia; order Lachnospirales; family Lachnospiraceae; genus Coprococcus_C. Next base: position 27,343 of record JAFTFE010000005.1, read on the forward strand.
AACTGATACACCTTTATATATAGATATCTGGAAACACAAAGGATTAGAATTCGGCGACGGTGCTGTAACATCTGATGAGTTTGAGTGGAAAGTCGATAATACTGATACAGAGAATAAAAAACAGGCTACACTGACACAAGACGATACTGACGAAAACTGGTATTATACAGAATTTGAAATAGTTGATAAAACAAATGAAGATGATGGATTTGATGTATATATCAAAAATAAGTCAGGCTGGAAAGAAGGATACGAATTTAGTAGTGATGTTTATACGACTCTCATTTCAGGTGAAAGCGAAGAATATTACTTAAAAGACGGAACATTAACCACAGAAAAGCCTGCTGACAATACTCCTGAGGAAACAAAAACCGTTAAGGTATATTATTATTACACAGGAAGTAATGCTCCTCTTTATATGGGAGTGTGGGATAGTCAGACCACAGTTAAAGCGGGAACTGATGCTGAAGCTGAAGATCCGTTTAATTGGGGTAAGAATCTAACAAAACTTGAACAGGACACGCCTGAATCCAATTGGTATTATTTTTCGTTAATTATTTCGGATACGGAGAATGATAATGCAGGACTTGGAATATATGACAGCTCAGGGACTTCTATAGCTTCTTATGGTTTTAAGTGGGAAGATACAACGACATATGATGCTATTGCCTCAACCGATGACGAAGGAGAAATATATATCATTGGCAGTAAAACATATACTACACTTGCCACAGCTAAAGAATACCTTGCAAGTTTGAATGCGAGAACTTTTGACTTTGATACCACGCCTGTATCTGCTTCACCTGTTGAGTCAGATATTTACGTGGATAAGGTTGAAATTATGAACGACTTTATAACGGGCTTTGATGTATCATCATATCTGTCAATCAGAAATAGCGGTGCTACATTTAAAGATTTCGACGGCAATGTACTTACGGACCAGGGCTTCTTTGATTTACTTGCGGAAAATGGTGTTAATTATATAAGAATACGTACATGGGTAGATCCGTTTGATGCAGACGGTAACAGCTATGGCGGAGGTGCCTGTGATCTTGCTACTGCAGTTAAGATTGGACAGTGGGCATCAAATGCCGGCATGAGAGTTCTGGTAGACTTCCATTATTCGGACTTTTGGACAGATCCGGGTAAGTATTCTGCACCGAAGGCATGGCAGAGTATGACATTGGATGATAAGGCAGCAGCACTTCAGGAATATACGGAGAACAGCCTTAAGACAATGCTTGATGCCGGAGTAGATGTAGGTATGGTTCAGGTAGGAAATGAAACTACGAACGGCTTCTGCGGAGAAAATGATTGGGAAAAAATGTGTGTTCTTTTCAATGCAGGAAGTCAGGGTATACAGAATATAGAAGAAACTTATAATCGAAAGATTATGATTGCGATACATTTTACAAATCCTGAGAGCAGTAAATTTGACAAGTTTGCATCTAATCTTGATTACTATAATGTAGTATATGATGTATTTGCAACATCCTATTATCCATACTGGCACGGAACACTCAGTAATCTTACTTCGAAGCTTAGTAATGTAGCAGAGACTTATAATAAATATGTAATGGTTGCGGAAACTTCATATGCACGTACTTATGATGATGGTGACGGACATACCAATACTGTATACGAAGGAAAGGCAAGTAATGCCATACCATATCCGGTAAGTCTTCAAAGTCAGGCATTGTCTGTAAGAAATGTAGTTGAAGCTGTGGCAAATGTTCCGAATAATAAAGGTATAGGTGTATTTTACTGGGAGCCTGCATGGATTCCTGTACAGGTATATGATGCAGACGCTTCTAATGCCGCCACAGTACTGGCACAGAATAAGGCGCTTTGGGAAAAATACGGTTCAGGCTGGGCATCAAGCTATTCTGCAGGATATGATGAAGATGCAGGAAAATGGTATGGAGGTTCCGCTGTAGATAATGAAGCAGTATTTGATTTCGATGGTACAGCACTTGATACACTCAAAGTATTTAATATGATTAGAGGAGGCACGACTTCTTCTGATTCTGTAATAGGAGTATTGGATACAGAAGCTGAATATGAGCTTGATGATGATACAACATATGAAGATATAGAGCTTCCTGAGACAGTTGATGTAATGTATGCAAGCGGTAAGACAGAGGCGGCAGATGTTACATGGTCCGAGAAAGATATAAAAGAGGCTGTATATTCAGGTGCAGGTGAGTATCCTATAGCCGGTACGGTAGAATTCGATGGAGAATCATATGATGTAACTTGTGTGCTTACACTTCTTCCTAAGAATTATCTGATTAATCCGAGCTTTGAGGATAGTGATACATCAATGTGGATTAAAGAGGGAACGGAAGCTTCTTCAATATCACGTAAGAGCGATGGAGGAAATTATCGTACAGGTTCATACGCATTCCATTTTTGGGATGAAAAGGATATGACATTTACCTTCTATCAGACAGTTACTGTGGATGCAGGTATTTATACAGCAGGATGTTTCTTAGAAGGCGGAGACGGCGGTAATGATTATACTATAGAGTTCTTTGTTAAAACCGGAGATAATGAAGAGACAGAAGAAGCGATATTATATGGCTGGCTTGAATGGCAGAATCCTGAGATATCAGGTATAGAAATCGAAGAAGACGGAACCGAGATAACGGTCGGTGTTCGTGTAACCGGTCTTGTAAGTGGCGCATGGGGTGCTTTTGATGATTTCTATCTTAACAGGGTTCCTGAGGATGTTGAATACCATATCATAGAGGGTGCTAACAGTGAATGGACTGAGGAAGAAGGTGGCAATATCACAATAAAATCTGATGGACCGTTTGCAAAATTCGTCGAGGTAAGAGTTGATGGAAAAGTTGTTGCACCATCCAATTATATTGCCAAGAAAGGTTCCACAATAATAACCTTCCTTAAATCATATTTAGATACTCTCGATGAAGGTGAACATAGCGTTGAGATAGTATTCACGAATGGAGTTGCTGAAACTGAATTATATATTGTAAAGAATGATGAGGAAGAGACTACAGAAGAAACCTCAGAAGAGACTACTGAAGCATCATCAGAAGAGACTACTGAAGCAACAACTGAGGAAACAACTGAAGCAACATCAGAAGCAACAACTGAGGTAACGACGGAAGCACCGACGACAGAAGAAACAACGGAAGTAACTTCGGAAGAAACAATTGAGATAACAACTGAGGAAACAACTGAGGAAACAACTGAAGATAATACAGATGTCAGCGATGATTCCAAGAACAATGACAACAAAAAAGACGATAATTCAAATAACAATGGAACAAACAATAATGACTCAAATAATAACGGCAATAACAATTCAAATAATAATGTTCCAAAACCGGCAGACGTAAAAGCTCCGGATAGTGATAATAGCGGTAATACAGGTGTTGCAACAGGAGATACATTTGAACTTATGACAGTCCTCATGTTGTCTGTAATGTCAGCCGCAGGTATGTGTGCACTTTATTATGCAAATAAGAAAAATGTAAAGAATAGAAAAAGATAAAAAGAAATAACAGTTAATAAAAAATGCGTTCCCACAGGATAAAAATGGTGGGAACGTGTTTTATTTTTTGGTTGTTTAGAACATAACCTTATAGTATAATATACCTTGGATATGAATGTGACGAGAGAGAAAAATAGAATGAAAGATACAATGAATAAGAAAATACTAATACTTGATATAGACGGAACCCTTGTTAATACTCAGAAGGAGATAACCCCGAATACATATGATGCGCTTATGAAAGTACAGGAAGAGGGCCATATCATTGCGCTTGCTTCCGGCAGACCATATCGTGGAATGAGGCAATATATAGAGGTTCTTGGTTTGGACAAAAAGGGAGGATATGCTATATCTTTTAATGGTGGAATGATTGTTGATTGTCTGACCGGTAAACCGGTGGTAGAAAAAAGAATACCCCAAAAGTATGTGAAACAGGTATATGAATATGCATTAAAAAATGACATAGGTATGGTGACTTATGAGGGCGATACAGCTATTACGGGAACAAGAGTAGATGAATATATGAAATATGAAGCAAGGCTTAATTTTCTGCCTTTGATAGAGATTCCTGATTTTGCGGAATATGTAGATTTTGAAGTTGTTAAATTTCTGCTTACTGCCGAGCCGGAAGATAAAGCTCCAAGATGCGAGCAGGAATTAAAGGAATTATTTATGCCTGAGCTTAGTGTATATCGTTCGGAACCGTATTTTATAGAAATTACGACCAGCGGTGTCGACAAGGCTGCTACGATACCTGAGCTTCTTAAGATTCTTGATATACCGAGAGAAAATTCTATATGCTGTGGAGATGGTTTTAATGATGCTACTATGGTAGGCTATGCGGGAATAGGCGTAGCTATGGCTAATGCACAGCAGATTGTAAAGGACAATGCGGATTACATCACAAAAAGCTGTGATGAAGACGGATTGGTGGAAGTGATTGAAAAATTTATTTTATAGATATTTGAGGTAGAAGATGAAAAATTCGTTATTTCCGACTAAGGCTGAGACACTTATTAAGCTTAAGGATTTAGTCAAAGAATCATATATAGAGGATATGATAGTTGTCCACGTAAGTGAGATAATGGTTAATTTTGATAATGTTTTTGAACAGATAAAGGAACGCTTTGCCGGCGACAAGGTTATTGTAAGAAGCTCCATCAGATATGATGAAGATTCCGGATATTCCAAGATGCTCCATTATAACAGTATCAAGGCAATATCTTCGGATAACAGGATTGAACTTGAGCAGGCACTTAAGAAGATGGCTCTTATGTATGCCGATGGTGACAAAGATAATCTTGTTAATTTCTTTGATGAGCAGATACTGATTCAGAGATATTCCGAAAATATACTTATATCAGGTGTGGCTTTTACAAGAGATTTTATATACAAAAGACCATACTATATGATTAATTACAGTGATAACAATGACAATACCGAAGAGACAAAGACCAAGTGGATAGCTCATAATGTCTCATGGGAATTTCTGGATTATGATTTTCTGGGACTTGTAAAGGCAGTAAAAGAGATAGAAACAATATATAGTGATATAGAAGCGCTTGAAATCAAGTTCGGTATAGATTCGATAGATAATATCATCATATATCAGGTAAGACCTTTGGTTGAACTTTTTGATAAGCCTATGGCTCTTACTGATAAGGAATTCTTTGATGCAAAATCCTTTGCAAAATGTGACTATCTCGATACAAGCCATGTATTATCCGATATGGCTAACTGGAGACCGGCAGAGATACTTGGTATGAATCCGCGTCCGCTTGACTGCTCATTATACAATGAACTTATAACCTCGGGTGTATGGAACGAAAGTATAAGTAATATGGGCTATAATTCGGTTATCAATGAGATTATGCAGAAGGTTGGTAATAAGCCTTATATATCCGTTGATTATTCCATAGACGGACTGACACCTCAGAACTTAGATGATAATGTGAAATTCAAGCTTAAAGAATATTATATAAAAAAGCTTAAGGAAAAGCCCAATCTTCACGAGAGACTTGAGGTAGACCTTATATTTAACTGCTATGATTTCTCGACTGACGAAAAATTATCAAAACTTGAAAATGAGGACTTCAGTAAGAAAGAAATATCCGATATATCAAATTCGCTTAAGGAAGTAACCACGAATATAATCAGACATTATGATGAATGGTTAAAAAAGGATTTGGAAGAGCTTGACAATCTTACCCAATTAAGACATAAGATAAGAAGCTGTGCGCCTCTTAGAGAGACCAATGTAATGAAACTGTATAAATACGTAAATGATCTGGTTGACTCAATTAAAACATATGGCTCACCGCTTTATATAAGGCAGTCAAGATGTGAGATAGTTGCAAGGTCATTACTTAACAGTCTTGTGGATGAAGGATATTTTACACCTGAGGATATGTACAGATTTATATCGGGTATAGAGACGGCAGAGGTAAGATTTGAGAAGGATATACTAAGATATATATATGGTGAAATAAGTGCTGATGAATTCAATGAAATGTATGGACACCTTAGACTTAAGACTTACGATATCAGAACAGACTGTTATAAACACATGAAGCTTGAAGGTATATTTGATGGTTCGGAGGGAATGTTCAAAGAAGACACGGAGCCGGTTTTACTTGATGAGAATATACTTATGAGTGCACTTGAGAAAGCCGGACTGGATATTACCCCTCAGGATTTGATAAGCTTCGTGACAGAGGCTATAATTCAAAAGGCATACTTTAGATTTGAATATATAAAATCCTTAAGTCTTATTTTGGATATAATAGTTGTTATGGGTAATCTCTATGGTATAGACAGAGAAGATATGTCATATCTTGAATTGTCGGAGATAACAGGTTACCACAGCAGAGACAGCTATATACAGATAATTCAGTCAAGGCGTGATATGTATCATGCGTATTCCTATCTGGTACTGCCGGAGCTTATATTCAATGTAGGCGACATAGATGTGATAGACTACAAGTAGGAGCGTGATGAAATGGCTAAAAAAGTATTAGTGGAATTTCCCGGAAGAAATTATAGTGTTGATAAGCCACTTCTTTATTATGCAGGGAGAGTCTTTGAACAAAAGGGTTATGAGGTAGTAAGACTTGACTATAATTTTAAGTTGATGGGAGATAAAAATGATATAGAGGGACTCATAGAAGAGGCAAAACCTTATGTTAAATCAGCTTTAGATAAGATAGATTTTTCTGACTGCGAGGATATAGTATTTATATCTAAGAGCATGGGAACGACTCTTGCCGGATACTTTGAAGAGTATTATAAAATAAGAGTGCGGCATCTTTTTCTTACTCCTGTTCAGAGTGCGTTAAAATATATGAAGAGAGGAAAATGCATAGTAATTGCAGGTAAGGAAGATCCTTTCTTAGACAGCAGGAGGCTAAAGATATATTGTGTGGAACAGGATGTGGCGCTTGAACAGTTTGAAGGTGTGGGACATTCCTTAGAGGATAATGCGGATATTAATAAAACCTTCGCTATTCTAATGGTTACGGTTAAATTATATAAAGGCTTTTCAAATTGATTTAATTTATAAGATATGGTAAAATAATTAGGATTTTTATTTAAGACAAGGAGGATAAAAAATGGGCTTTTTTAAGGACTTTAAAAGAGACTTTGCTCAGGCGGTAAATGAGCTTATGCCTGACAAAGATGAGCTTGCAAATGAATATGATGATGAAGATATAGTTAATACCTTTGATGATAATGATGATATGGATATTGCTCCGGAGGATATGATGGAGAATATAGATGATATACCTTCAGATGATGTATCGGGAAATGAAGAAACAGAGAATATTGGGGTATCATATCTTGATAATGCGATAGCAGATGAGGGCAATGAAACAGAAGAAGATACTGATAGCGGTGATGCTATTAAAGATATTCCGGAGGCAGAGATTATAACAGATAATTATAACAATGAAATAGATATATTTGGAGATGAAACAGAGAACTTAGAAGAAGAATTATTAGAAGCGATTCCTCCTGAGGAACTTGAAAATAATACTACTTCCGAAGAAACAGAGGTTTCTGAACTTCCATCCGAAGCAGAGGAATACAACTTTGATGAATTAAGGGCTGTAGATTCACTTGACGAAGAGAATATGATGGAAAATATTGATGATGCAAATGCTGTAGAACCTGTGGCAAATGCACTTGAGGGCATGGATTTGAATGAAGCGGTTGAAGACGCAATCAATAAGAATGATAATGACGAAGTATCCGGTGAAGAGCTTTATGAGGAGGACAATATGGCAGAGGAAGAAAAGATAATAGAGAAGATGGTGGAGGAAGAAACTACTAAGGAGAAAGAACAGGAGGCTAACAGCATTCTGTCTGATGATACTACATATATCACTAAGGGAACTACCATCAAAGGTAGTATTGAGACGGACGGCGGTATAGATGTAATCGGTGCTGTCGAAGGTGATGTGACCTGTGGAGGTAAGCTCATCATAGGCGGTTCTATAGAAGGTAACATTAATGCAGGTGAGATATATGCAAATGCAGCTAAGATAAAAGGTGAGATAACTACGGAAGGCAGCGTGAAGATAGGTGTAGGAACAGTGGTTGTAGGAAACATATCGGCAACCTCTGCGGTCATAGCAGGAGCCATCAACGGAGATATTGATGTACATGGACCTGTCATCGTTGATTCGACGGCTGTTATTATGGGTGATATAAAGTCCCGTTCAGTGCAGATTAATAACGGTGCCGTAATTGAAGGACGCTGCTCGCAGTGTTATTCTGAAATAGATGTAAAGAGCTTTTTTGAATAAGACGGGAGAGACATATATGGAAATGAAGCGAATATTACTCAAATTAAGCGGAGAAGCACTTGCGGGTGATAAGAAGACAGGATTTGATGAGGATACCGTACTTGCGGTTGCCGGTCAGATAAAGCAGGTTGTAGAAAAGGGTATACAGGTTAGTATAGTAATAGGCGGAGGAAATTTCTGGAGAGGAAGAACATCTGAACATATGGACAGAGTTAAGGCGGATCAGATAGGTATGCTCGCTACGGTGATGAATTGTATCTATACTGCAGATGCACTTTCGAGAGTAGGTGTAAAGTCACATATTATGACACCTTTTGCCTGTGGCAATATGACGGAGACTTTTGTGAAGGATAAGGCCTTAGAATATCTTGAACAGGGTGAGGTATGCTTTTTTGCAGGCGGTACGGGACATCCGTATTTTTCAACGGATACCGCTACAGTTCTTATGGCGGTGGAAACTTCGTGTGATGCGATACTTATGGCTAAGGCAATAGATGGTGTATATGACAGCGATCCGAAGCTTAATCCTGATGCAAAAAAATACGATACTCTGGATATAAATGAGATAATAGATAAGAAGCTTGGAGTCATAGATCTTGCGGCAGCAGTTCTTGCCATGGAGAACAAGATGCCTATGATGCTTTTCGGACTTAATGAGGATAACAGCATAATTAAGGCAGTAACAGGAGGCTTTACAGGCACGCTTGTAAAATGTGATCAGTAAATACATAAAGAATTAATTATAGAAAGAGGGATAAAAAATGTTAAATCAATTTGAAGAAAAGATGCAGAAATCATTAGACACACTTACTTCGGAATACGCAACAATAAGAGCGGGCAGAGCTAATCCACATATCTTAGACAAGTTAAGAGTGGATTATTATGGTACGCCTTCACCTTTGCAACAGGTTGCAAATATTACAGTGCCTGAGGCAAGAACAATTATAATCCAACCTTGGGAGGCAAGTCTTATTAAGGATATCGAGAAGGCTATACTTACATCTGATTTAGGAGTTACGCCTAATAACGACGGTAAGTCAGTTATTATCAATTTCCCTGAGCTTACAGAGGACAGAAGAAAAGAACTTGTTAAGGATATCAAGAAAAAAGCTGAGGCTGCCAAGGTTGCAGTAAGAAATGTAAGACGTGATGCAAATGACCTTGTTAAAAAGATGAATAAGTCCAACGAGATGTCAGATGATGAGCTTAAGATAAACGAAGAGAAGATTCAGAAGATGACAGATAAGTACGTTGAGAAAATCGATAAGGCTATGGAGGATAAATCCAAAGAGCTTCTTACCGTATAGAGAAAAATGAATGCAAATTCGTCACATTGATAAGGGAGATTACCAATATTGGAAAAGGTTATAGATGGCAAAAAACTTAATATTCCGGAGCATGTTGCTATCATTATGGACGGTAACGGAAGATGGGCTAAGAAGAGACTTATGCCAAGAAATTTCGGTCATAAGCAGGGGGCGAAAGTGCTCGAGCAAATCTGCGAGGATGCAGATACACTCGGGATAAAATATCTTACCGTATATGCTTTTTCTACAGAAAACTGGAAACGCTCTGTAGAAGAAGTCACAGGTATAATGAATCTCTTAAGAGATTATCTTGTCAACTGTATAGAACGCGCTTCCAAAAATAATATGCGTGTAAGAGTTATAGGAGACAGGACGGCACTTGATAAGGATATTGTAGAGAAGATAGAAGAATTAGAAAAGGCTACTTCTGTATATGACGGACTTAATTTTACCATAGCACTTAATTACGGTGGTCGTGACGAGATAAGACGTGGTGTTACAAGGCTTGTAGAGGATATAAGGTCGGGTAAGGTCGATGAGCCGATAACTGAAGCTATGATTTCAAGTTATCTTGATACAAGTGATATACCGGATCCGGATTTGCTGATAAGGACGAGCGGCGAGTTAAGATTATCCAATTATCTGATATGGCAGCTTGCCTATACGGAGTTTTATTTTACGGATTGTCTATGGCCTGATTTTGATATGGAAGAGCTAAAGAAAGCTGTATTTTATTATAATGACAGAGACAGAAGATATGGCGGGGTATAAAAGATGTTCAAACAGAGACTTTTAAGCGGTATAGTGCTGGTTGTACTCATGGTGGCAATACTTTATTTCGGAGGATATGTCACCGGTGCTGCGATGCTTTTACTTTCCTTAGGGGGAATATTTGAACTCCTTCGGATATACAAATTACATAATACACTTCTTGGATTTGCAGGATATGCGGCAGCATTGGCATATTATATATTACTGTTCTGTGACTTGAGACATTATATACTCTTTATGTTCATCATTGCCATACTTGTGATACTTGGCATATACGTATTTGCTTATCCGAAATATACGGATAAGGATATAATGGCAGTAATATTTGCCTTCTTTTATGTTGCATTTATGCTTTCGTATGTATATGAGATAAGAGAATTAGAGCATGGTGGAATATTGGTTATAATGATATTTATCTGTTCGTGGGTAAACGATACTCTTGCTTATTGTGCAGGTGTAACTATGGGTAAGCATAAGATGTCTCCGAAGCTAAGTCCGAAGAAGAGTGTGGAAGGACTTATCGGAGGTTTGCTCGGTGCAGCGATAGTCGGAGGAGTGTACGGATATTTTCTTGATAAGTACGTATATGATATAAAGAACAGTATTTTAATATTTGCGATAATCGGATTATTAGGTGCTGTTGTGGCAGTAATCGGTGACCTTACTGCATCAGCAATAAAAAGAAATAATGATATCAAGGATTACAGTAAACTGATACCGGGACACGGAGGAATACTCGACAGATTTGACAGCATAATATTTACAGCTCCTGTTATATATTATCTTATTATGCTGATGATAAAATAATCGGAGGATTTTGTTTTGAAAAATATATCAATAATTGGCTCTACCGGTTCTATAGGAACACAGACTTTAGAGATAGTAAGAGCTAATGATGATTTGAATGTAGTGGCTCTTGCAGCAGGAAGTAATGTATCGTTGCTTGAGGCACAGGCAAGGGAATTTAAACCTGATATAATAGCGATTTGGGATGAGGACAAGGCTAAGGAACTGAAAATTGCCTTGTCTGAATTTGACATAAGGATAGTGTCCGGAATGGACGGGCTTATAGAAGTGGCAACATATGTAAGTGCGGATATTCTTGTAACTGCAATAGTTGGAATGATAGGTATAAGACCGACCATTGAGGCTATAAAAGCAGGTAAAGATATAGCGCTTGCAAATAAGGAGACGCTTGTTACGGCAGGACATATAATCATGTCACTTGCGCGTGAAAAAAAAGTTCGTATACTTCCTGTGGACAGCGAACATTCTGCTATATTCCAGTGCCTTCACGGCGAGGAGGGGAATAAGATAAGCAGACTTCTTATCACGGCTTCGGGTGGACCGTTCAGAGGTAAGACAAGAGCTGAGCTTGAGTCTGTTACTCTTGAGGATGCACTGAAACATCCAAACTGGTCAATGGGTAAAAAGATAACCATTGATTCTGCAACTATGGTTAATAAGGGCTTGGAGGTAATAGAGGCAAGGTGGTTATTCGATGTTGCACCTTCTGACATAGAGGTTGTTATACAGCCGCAAAGCATAATTCATTCCATGGTCGAATTCGCTGACGGAGGAATCAAGGCACAGCTTGGTACACCGGATATGAAGCTGCCTATACAATATGCTTTATATTATCCCGAAAGAAGATACTTGTCGGGAGACAGGCTTGACTTCACAGCGTTAAACGGAATAATAATTGATAAACCTGATAAAAAAGTATTTAAGGGCTTGGATTTTGCATATAATGCATTAGAATGCGGCGGCTCTATGCCTACTGTATTCAATGCCGCAAATGAAAGGGCTGTCGCACTTTTTATATCGGGCAGGATAAAATTCTTAGAGATATATGATGTCATAGAAATGTGTATGAATGAGCATCATATTATTGAGAATCCTTTATTGGAAGATATACTTGAGACAGAGAAAAGTACATACGAATTAATAGACAGACGGTACAATTGATGTTTTGATAAAAAAGATAATTATACTACAGATATTATTAATGGGTTTTAAAAGGAGTTTTATATGAACATTATTTTGATAATACTTATATTCGGAATTATCATAGCTTTTCATGAGTTTGGACATTTCCTCGTTGCCAAACTAAACCATATAGCAGTTACTGAATTTTCGATAGGTATGGGACCGGCGATATTCTCTACACAGAAGAAGGAAACCAAGTACTCATTAAGACTGCTTCCTATAGGCGGATATTGTATGATGCTTGGGGAAAATGAAGAATCGGAGGACGAGAGAGCATTTTCAAACAAACCTGTATGGGTAAGGATGATGGTAGTTCTTGCCGGCCCGGTTTTTAATATAATACTTGCTTTTGTGTTCTCCATAGTTCTCATTCATTTATATGGATTTGATAAGCCGACACTTACTTATATACAGAAAGACAGTGCAGCTTATGAGGCGGGAATTGAAGAAGGAGATACAATAATCAAGCTTAACGAAGATAATATATATAATTTCAGAGAGCTGCAATTATATATGGTTTTAAATGATAATGCAGATCCGATTAAACTCACCGTTCAGAAAGCCAATGGAGATATAAAGAATGTTACGGTGGTTCCTAAGCTTAATGCAAATGGTGAATATAAGATTGGCGTTGCATCGGGATATGAGAAGCCGGACGGTATAAGTGAAAACATAAGCTATTCTGCTTATGAGGTACGATACTGGCTTAAGGCAACTTTCACAAGCTTAAAACTTATTGTCACAGGCGGAGTAAAAAGCGGAGACATAATGGGACCTGTAGGTGTAGGCGGAGCCATAAATGATGTTATAGAAGAAGTCAAGGAAGAAAGTGAGACCAAGAGTGAGGCGGCACTTTATATATTCCTCAACCTGCTTAACTGGAGTATATTACTTAGTGTAAACTTAGGTATTATGAATCTGCTTCCTATACCTGCATTAGACGGCGGAAGACTCTTGCTTCTTATCGTTGAAGCTGTAAGACGCAAGAAGATACCTGAGGAGAAGGAAGCCATAGTTAATCTGGTTGGAGTTGTAATACTTGTTATGCTTATGGTGGTTGTATTATTTAATGATATTAAAAATGTATTTTTCTAAACATTTGATAAATATATTATATATCAGAAATTACGCAAATATCATCTATCGGAGTAAATATGAAAGATATGGATAAATTATCATACAGAGAAAGAACAAAAGAGATAAAAATCGGAAATGTGACTATAGGCGGTGGTGCTCCAATAGCTATACAGTCAATGACTAATACAGAAACATCGGATGTAGAAGCAACAGTAAAACAGATTTTGGAGCTTGAGAAAGCCGGATGTCAGATAATCCGATCGACTGCAAATACAAAGGAAGCAGCCGAAAGCTTTGATAAGATTAAAGAAAAAATTCATATTCCAATAGTTGCGGATATACATTTTGATTACAAACTTGCTATAACAGCTATGGAACATGGAGCAGATAAGATAAGGATAAATCCGGGCAATATCGGAGGCGAGGAAAATCTTAAGAAGGTTGTCTTCGAAGCAAAGAAAAGAGATATCCCTATCAGAGTAGGTGTTAATTCCGGATCGCTTGAGAAGGAGATTATTGCGAAGTATGGCGGTGTTACGGCAGAAGGCATAGTTGAAAGTGCACTTGATAAGGTACGTATGATAGAAGCATGTGACTATGACAATATTGTTATAAGCATCAAGTCCTCGGACGTAATGATGTGTGTAAAGGCACATGAGATAATTGCTGATAAGACAGTGTATCCTCTGCATGTCGGTATTACGGAAGCGGGTACGGTAAACGCAGGAAACATCAAATCTGCGATAGGACTCGGACTTATACTTAATCAGGGCATAGGTGATACAATAAGAGTATCACTTACTGGCAATCCTGTCTCTGAGGTAATATCTGCGAAGACGATACTTCGTACCTTGGGGCTAAGGAATGATGGTATCGAGCTTGTGTCATGTCCGACCTGTGGCAGAACCAAGATAGATATGATAGGTCTTGCCAATGACGTCGAGAAGCTTATCGTAAACTATGACAATCTGCATATTAAAGTAGCGGTTATGGGATGTGCGGTAAATGGTCCGGGAGAAGCCAAAGAAGCTGACCTCGGTATAGCAGGAGGAGACAAAGAAGGATTATTGTTCAGGAAGGGACAGATAATAAAGAAGCTGCCTCAGAATCAGCTTCTTAATGCCCTTAAAGAAGAATTAGATAAGATGGAGGAAGTATAATGGGGAACAAACGATTCAAAGAAGTGTTTCCCGGCTTGAAGCTTTCAAATGATATAGACGATTTAATTAAAGAGACTGAGATTAAAGGAATAACCATGTTCGAAAAAGATAAGAAGATGGTTATTTCCATACTTAGCACTAATCTTATATCTAAGCAGGATATTTACAAAGCTGAGGAACAAATATCAAAATACATTTTTCCTGACGGAAAGGGCAGATGCATTATAGAAGAGCATTTCAGACTGTCGGGACAATACAGATTAAAACAGCTTACGGATGTTTATCGTGACAGCTTTCAGGAGGAAATAAAGAATGAAAGCCGTGTATGTTACAGATTTTTAAAGCATGGGGAATGGACCTGTAATGATGATAATGTTTTAACGCTTGCTTTAGAAGACAGTGAGATAGCTAAAAGTCGTTCGAATGAGATAAGAAAATATCTGGAGGATACATTCAAAGAACGTTTTGACATGGATGTAAAGGTTGGTTTTGCATATACGGATGAACAAAAAACTTCATTGCGAAATGCAAACGAGATAATGCTTAAGCAGACATTACGTCAGATAGAGGAGATAAACGAGAACTTAAAATCAAAGTCGGAAACTAAGGATAAGAGCGAGGATAAAAATTCCGCCACAGGCAAGAGTAAAACTGCTACGGAGTCTGACAAGAAGACAAAATCTTCCGGCAGTTCGGACACGACTAAGAATAATCAGGCAAAACGAACTGATAATAAATCATCAAATGAAAGAGGTACATATAGCAACAGAACCAAGTATAGTAAAAATTCCAATTATGATCCTGATGTAATATACGGCAGAAGCTGTGATGGGAATATAACTCCTATTTCCGAACTGTATGACGGTATAGGTGTGGTTTGTATACATGGACAGGTTATAAGCCTTGAGGACAGAGAATTAAAAAGCGGCAAATTCATAATAAGCGGTAATATAACTGATTTTGAAGATACCATAGGTTTCAAAGTGTTTGTTTCACCTGAGGACAAGGACTTATTGCTTGAAGATATGAAGATAGACGGTTTCTATATTATCAAGGGAGTTCCTCAGTATGACTCCTATGCCAAGGAAATATCCGTATCATCAATATCAGGTATAAAACCGATAAATGACTTCAGAGAAAAACGTATGGATATGGCAGCAGAAAAAAGAGTTGAGCTTCATCTTCATACGGTTATGAGTGAGATGGACAGCGTTGTGGATATAGAGAAGGTTATTGCACGTGCAAAGGAATGGGGACATAAGGCTATGGCAATTACGGATCATGGATGTGTACAGGCTTTCCCTATTGCCAATCATTGTATAAAGCCGGATGAAGATTTTAAAATAATATACGGAGTAGAGGGATATTTTGTAGATGACTTAAAGGAGCTCGTTGTAAATGACAAGGGTCAAAGACTTGATTCGGAGTATGTTGTATTTGATATAGAAACGACAGGTTTAAGCCCGAGACATAATAAGATAATAGAGATTGGTGCTGTAAGAGTAAAGAACGGAACTATTTGTGATACATATAATCAGTTTGTTAATCCGGAGATTCCAATACCATATAACATTACAAAACTCACATCAATAAATGACAGTATGGTAATGGATGCACCAACCATAGAAACCGTCTTACCGCAATTTTTGGAATATGTTGGCGATGCTGCGCTTGTAGCACATAATGCAAGCTTCGATACAGGTTTTATAAAAGAGTTTGCAGGAAGACTTGGTCTTGACTTTGATTATACGATATTGGATACGCTTACACTCGCACATATACTTATACCGGAGCTTGGAAAGTACACCTTGGACAGACTTTGCAAGCAATTTGGTGTGTCTCTTGAAAATCACCATAGAGCTTGTGATGATGCCTATGCCACTGCAGAAATCTTCGCCAGAATGCTTAAGCTGATTAAGGACAAAGGTATAGAAACCATAGCAGAGCTTAACAGTATGGGAGCGGCTTCTGCTGATATAATTAAGAAAGCAAAGACCTATCATGGTATTATACTTGTTAAAAATGATATAGGACGTGTGAATCTGTATCGTCTAATCTCGGAGTCTCATATAAACTATTTTAACAGACGTCCGAGGATGCCGAAGAGTCTTATAAATAAATACAGGGAAGGGTTAATAATCGGTTCTGCCTGTGAAGCGGGAGAACTGTATCAGGCGGTATTAAACGATGCCGGCGAAGATGAGATAACCAGACTATGTAATTTTTATGATTATTATGAGATACAGCCAAACGGCAATAATATGTTCATGATAGATAATGACAGGATAAGTAATGTTAATTCCGTAGAAGATATAGAGAATATTAATAAGAAAATAGTTGAGCTTGGCAGACAATTTAATAAGCCTGTTGTTGCAACCTGTGACGTACATTTTTTGGATCCTGAGGATGCGATTTACAGGAAGATAATTCTTGCCGGACAGGGATTTAAGGATGCAGACAGCCAGGCACCTCTATACTTAAGGACTACCGAAGAGATGCTTGATGAGTTTTCCTATCTCGGAAGCGATGTGGCAAAAGAAGTAGTCATAACCAATACTAACAAGATTGCTGATATGATAGAAAAGATATCGCCTGTCCGTCCGGACAAGTGTCCGCCTATTATAGAGAATTCCGATGAGACACTGAAGGATATATGTTATACAAGGGCACATGAGATATATGGTCCTAATCTTCCTGATATAGTTGTAAAAAGACTTGAGAAGGAATTAAATTCCATAATAACAAATGGATTTGCAGTCATGTACATCATAGCCCAGAAACTTGTATGGAAATCAAATGAGGACGGATATTTAGTAGGTTCACGAGGTTCTGTCGGCTCCTCCTTTGTGGCAACTATGGCAGGTATAACCGAGGTTAATCCACTTCCGGCGCATTATATATGTCCGCATTGTCATTTCGTGGATTTTGATTCTGATGCTGTGAAGCAGTATGAGGGACAATCGGGTTGCGATATGCCCGATATGAACTGTCCGAAATGCGGTACACCTATGCTAAAAGAGGGCCATGATATACCGTTTGAAACCTTCTTGGGATTCAAGGGGGATAAAGAGCCGGATATAGACCTTAATTTCTCGGGAGAGTATCAGCCTAAGGCTCACGCATATACCGAAGAACTTTTCGGTAAAGGTAAGGCATTCAAAGCGGGTACAATAGGTACTGTTGCAGATAAGACTGCGTACGGATACGTATATAACTATTTCAAAGAAAGAGGTATAGAGAAAAGACATGCCGAGATAGAACGTCTCGCCATAGGTTGTACCGGTGTTAAAAGGACTACAGGACAGCATCCGGGTGGTATGATAGTTCTTCCGCGAAATGAAGAAATATATTCGTTTACGCCGATACAAAAGCCTGCAAATGATATGAGTACGGATGTAACCACGACACATTTTGAGTACCATTCCATAGACCATAACCTGTTAAAACTTGATATACTCGGACATGATGATCCGACCATGATAAGAAGGTTAGAAGATTTGACCGGTAAGGATGCGAAGACCATACCGCTTGATGATAAGGATGTAATGTCTCTTTTTCACAATACGGAGGTTCTTAATATAAAGCCTGAGGATATAGGCGGAACACAGCTTGGTACACTCGGAGTGCCTGAGTTTGGTACGGACTTCGCTATGCAGATGCTTATTGATACGCACCCAAAGGCATTTTCAGACCTTGTGCGTATAGCAGGACTTTCGCATGGAACAGATGTGTACCTGGGAAATGCTCAGACCCTTATTCAGGAAGGAACATGTGAGCTTTCATCTGCGATATGCTGTCGAGATGATATTATGGTATATCTTATGTACAGAGGACTTGAATCGGGTATGGCTTTCAATATCATGGAGAAGGTTCGTAAGGGAGTAGTTGCAAAAGGAAAATGCAAGGAGTGGAGCGAGTGGAAAGAAGAAATGCGTGCCCATGATGTTCCGGAGTGGTATATAGGCTCTTGTGAGAAAATAAAGTATATGTTCCCAAAAGCTCACGCAGTAGCTTATGTCATGATGGCGTGGCGTATAGCATACTACAAGGTACATTATCCGATAGAATACTATACGGCATTTTTCAGTATAAGAGCGTCAGCTTTTGACTATAAGCTTATGTGTCAGGGTAAAGAAGCGTTGGAAGAAAATCTGGCAAGATTACAGAAGACTGACAAAAAAGACATGACCGCAACAATTGCCTCTACGATAAAGGATATGAGGATAGTTCAGGAAATGTATGCACGAGGCATAGAGTTCATGCCTATAGACTTGTATAAGGCCAAGGCGGACCGCTTTCAGATTATAGATGGCAGGATAATGCCAAGCTTTAACTCTATCGCAGGTATGGGTGAAAAGGCCGCGCAGCAGTTAGAGGAAGCCGCACATGAAAAAGTCTTCACCTCGAAGGACGATATGCGTAATCGCGGTAAAGTATCAAAAACCATCTTAGATGATATGGATTCGCTTGGACTGCTAAAGGGCTTGCCTGAGACTGACCAGTATGACTTTTTCAGTTTACTTACAAATTAATAATAAGAAAGGGCTTACCTTTAGTGGCAAGCCCTTTTATCAGTTCTGCATTTATTTTTTCTTTTCGGATTTTTTAGGTTTATCAGGTTTCGGATCATTCAGTTCTATGCCTGCGAGCGGCATAGTTACAGTTTCGATAAAAAGCATGAGTACAAAGAGAATCATAGCAATTGAAACCAGATATGAATGAAGATATATTTCATAACCGAGATTATTCTCAAAGTTTATTATGCAATCTTCTATGATTATTGGAGCAAATGTAACTATGAATAAGAAAATATGAACCATATCCATAGCTTTTCTTTCTTCCTCACTGTCAAGACAGAGCATAAGCGGCGGAATAAGAAAAAGCAACGAGGTCTCAAGCTCTGCAAAAGGAGCTGCAATAACTATAAGTGAGAGCGCAAGAACTCTCTTCCAGAAGGCTTTGCTTATGAAAGCACATACTATAAGACCGATTACAAGTATTGCCCAGATAATGTATTTAACCGGATTGTGGTTGGACATAACATTATATCCAAGTGACATGGAAACCATATCGAGACTTGAGAATATATCGGTTCTGTATGCTGCACCGTTCGACCATAAATTCGAAACATATTCAGGGAACTTGCTGAATGCATTTACTATAACTACCGGTCCTCCTACGAAAAACGATGGGATTAACCATAGCAAAACTGTATAAAGCAATCCGAATAATGTCTCTTTGAACTTTTTTTCACGAAGAAGCAGTATGAGAAAGATTAATGCGTAAGGTTTGATACATACTGCAAGAGCCAGTGACAGTACGCTTAACTGCCTTACATAAGCCTTCTCGTTATTAAAACCGAGTATATATAAGAATACAAATATAACAGCAAGAATTACAAGGCTGCCCTGTTCATAATTGTATATCATAGGTGCCGAAAAAATCATAAGGAATAAAAACCAGATTTTAGTCGGTATGTTGCCTTTTTTGTTATTGTATATAATAATAGCCAAAGCTGCAGTCGTTATTACGGCGAATATAATATAAATAAGCATGGTTTCAGTGAAGTGGACAAGATAAGATTTGTCAAAATCATATATCTCAGGCTTTGCAAAATAAGAAAAGAGTCTGAATATAAGCAAATATAATGGTGAGAAAAATGAGAATTCACCTATAGTTACGGAATCATACGGATGCTTTAGCATTGATACATTAAATGGATTAAAGAAATCCATAAATGAATTATTGTAGTAATTAAAAATCAGTGAGTGCATAGCATATCCTGATGAACCCAAATTGGAAATATACATAACAAGCTGTGTCAAAGTGAGTGTAATAAAGAAAAACCAGAATACAAGCTTATTTTTTTGGGAATTATTCATTTTTCTTGTCTGTATTTTTTTCATAATTTCTCCAATCTGCTTTAAATAAAAAGCCTATGTTGATTTTATCTGATAAAACTCTTATAATAATATCAAAATTACTGTTGTAAATCAAGCCGGGAATGGCAGAATTAATACAGTTTATGAATAAAGAGTTGCTATTTTAAATTAAATATATTAAAATAGAACCATCTGAGTGAACATTTATAAAGGACGTGATAAAATGAATAATCAAAATACACAAGACATAGATATCATAAGAGAAAATGCGATGGAAGTACCTGAGATACTTGCACGTGTTTATGATGCGCTGTCTGAGAGAGGTTATAATCCGGTTAGTCAGATAGTAGGTTATGTAATGAGCGGTGATCCTACATATATTACCGGATATAAAAATGCGAGAAGTCTTATCATGAAAGCAGAGCGTGATGAGATTATAGAAGTGCTATTGGAAAATTACATTGATACGAGACTGAAATAGTCACAGATGATATCGGAACGGAGACATATTTGAGAATAATTGGTTTGGATTATGGGACAAAGACGGTCGGAGTAGCCATAAGCGATGAAGAGATGATTATTGCGCAGCCGCTTGTTACCATAGAGAGAAAACATGCGGATAAACTGAGACAGACATATGCACAGATAGAGAGTATTATTTCGGAATACAACTGTGGCAGGATTGTGCTTGGTTTTCCCAAAAACATGAACAATACCGAAGGGGAAAGAGCAGAAGCAACAAAAGTATTTAAAGAAAATCTTGAGAGAAGAACCGGTCTTTTAGTTGAATTATTTGATGAAAGACTTACAACTGTTGAGGCAGACAGAATACTTGAAGCTACAGGTGTAGCTAAAAGCGCTCGTAAAGAACATATAGATAAGATGGCGGCTGCCATTATATTACAGGCTTATATTGACAGAGAGAAGAAAAAGACAATATAAAGATACAAAAGATTTAATGTATAGGAGATTATAATTATGGATAAGAATGAGAAGATTGTGTTTTCGACAGAAGAAGGCGATGTAGAATTTTATGTACTTGAACAGACTATGGTATCAGGTACAAATTATATATTGGTAACTGATGACCTTACTGCTGAGGAGGGCAGCTTCCTTATACTCAAGGAGACTATGATGGAGCACCCTGACAGCAAGGAGGAGATAGCTACCTACGGAATAATTGAAGATGAAGAAGAATTAAAAGCAATAATAAAGGTATTTGATGAATTGCTTGAGGACGTTGATTTGGAGGTATAATTTAAAATGCTTGATGACAATAAGCCGGTGAAGATTATTCCTTTGGGCGGACTGGAACAGATAGGAATGAATATCACCGCAATAGAGTATGAGGACAGTATCATAGTTATCGACTGTGGACTTTCCTTCCCTGAGGATGAGATGCTCGGTATAGATCTTGTAATACCTGATGTGACTTATCTTAAGGAAAACGCTGATAAGGTCAAGGGACTTGTAGTTACTCACGGACATGAAGATCATATCGGTGCGATTCCCTATGTGGAAAATGAAATCAATATGCCTATATATGCAACTAAGCTTACTTTGGCACTTATTGAACATAAACTTGAGGAACATAATAACATAAATAATATAAGAAGAAAGATTGTAACTTACGGACAGATTATTAATCTGGGATGCTTTAGGATAGAATTTATAAGGACGAACCATTCCATAGCGGATGCGGCGGCACTTGCCATCTACACGCCTGCAGGAATTATAGTTCATACGGGAGATTTCAAGGTGGACTATACACCTGTATTCGGCGAGACCATTGACTTGCCGAGATTTGGTGAGCTTGGAAAAAAAGGCGTGCTTGCACTTATGGCTGATTCGACAAATGTTGAAAGACCCGGATATACGCCGTCAGAGAAGACGGTCGGAAAAACCTTCGACAACCTGTTTGATGACAATAAGGAACACAGAATAATTATTGCAACCTTTGCTTCCAATGTCGACAGAGTACAGCAGATTATTAACTCTGCATACAAATACGGAAGGAAGGTAATAGTCGAGGGAAGAAGTATGGTGAACATTATTCAGACAGCTTCTGAACTCGGATACATTAATATTCCTGATAATACGCTGATTGAGATTGAACGGATAAAGGATTACCCTGATGAGAAGGTTGTACTTATAACTACGGGAAGTCAGGGAGAGAATATGGCTGCATTGTCGAGGATAGCAGCATCAATTCACAATAAGGTAAGTATACAGCCCGGAGATGTCGTAATATTCTCCTCAAGTCCTATACCGGGCAATGAGAAGGCTGTGTTCAAAGTAATAAACGAGCTTGAGATGAAAGGTGCACATGTTATATTCCAGGATACACATGTTTCAGGACATGCCTGTCAGGAAGAACTTAAGCTCATGTATGCGCTGACGAAGCCTAAGTATGCCATACCCGTACATGGTGAGTACAGACATTTAAAGAGACATTCCGAACTTGCCGTAGAGATGGGAGTACCGAAGGAGAATGTCAAGGTTCTTACTACCGGTGATGTACTTGAACTTTCCGAGGATACTTTTGAGGTCGTAGGAAGAGTTCCCGCACAGGGGATACTTGTAGACGGACTCGGTGTAGGAGATGTAGGTAATATCGTATTAAGAGACAGACAGCATCTGTCACAGAATGGTCTGCTTATTATAGTAGTTACCTTAGAGCGTGAGAGTAATCAGCTTTTAGCCGGACCTGATATAGTATCGAGAGGCTTTGTATATGTCAGGGAATCCGAAACATTGATGGATGACTGTCGGGAGGTTGTGCTCGAAGCACTTAATGTCTGTCTTAATAAAGGAATATCAGATTGGAATAAGATAAAAACGGGTATTAAAGATTCATTAAGTGAATTTTTATGGAAACGAACTAAAAGAAGTCCTATGATTTTACCGATAATTACAGAGGTATAGCCTATGAAGGAAGCCATTAATCAGAGCAAAAAAGTAAATGAATTGATAAGACAGTCGGAGGAATATAATAGATATATTACTGCAAAAAGAGCTCTTTATTCTGATGAAGAATTGTCAAGGCAATTGAGAGAGTTCAAAATGAGAAACCGGGATTTGCAGAATATACACGGTTATGATGCATATGATGCGATAAATTCATTGGTTAAAGAAAATGACAATCTGCTTAATAACACCATTGTTAATGATTATTTAAGAGCAGAACAGAAAATATGCAGACTTATGCAGCAGGTATATATATCTGTTTCCGACGGATTGGAGCTGGAGTATTTAGATGAGTGAAGAAAAAAGAAAAGTATCAAATGTGAAAAAGAATACTGAAAGTACGACAAAATCAAACACAAGTAATAAAAGCGCAGATAAGAACGTGAATAAAAATGTGAACAAAAGCACAAATAAAAGTGCAAATAAGGCCGTGAATAAAGATGTGAATAAAGTCGTTAACAAGAATAACGGTTCAGACAAGAAAACTTTTGTGGATAATAAAGAAGAAAAGAAGAATGTGAATAATGCTGCGAAAAATGAGAAAAATACAGACATTCACACACAAAAGAATCGTAAAACTGTTAATAAAAAGGTTAAATGGGATGAGGCTGTAAGAAAAGGCTTCAAACATTCGTCCGGATTTATGTTCAGTCTTTTAATCAATATTGTTATAGTTTTTGTTGTTATAAAACTTTTTTCTTATGCATTTAATTTTGCATACAGTGTGTTCGGAGATGTGGCTAAAGATCCTATAGGTAAAGAGTATGTGGTTATAGAAATTCCTGCAGATTCGTCAACACTACAGATAGGAAAAGCTCTCGAAGACAGTGGAATAATAGATGACAAATATGTATTTTTTGCAAAAGTCAGGATAA
>JAFTFE010000006.1 GCA_017449765.1 Lachnospiraceae bacterium
ATTCCCGCATAATTAAGTGTCGCACGCTGCATATCACAAGGATTCATAAATTTTGCACTCTGAAAGAAGAGTGACGCTCCATCTGCTGCAACAAACTTTGCTGCAAGATTAATGTTATTTGTAGTATAATTGATTCTGTTCATAGGCTCTACCTACCTTTCTAAAAATAAGTTTACAAGCATCGCAAGCTCCTCTTTCACAGTTATGGCATCAGCTGCCACCGGCTCCGACAGTAAGCTGCTGACGGTCGCTGCCTGCGTATTTCTTATGCACCACCGCAAGCCGGGTGCCGTGTCAACGCACGAAAAAAGAGAAGCTAATTTGTATATGGACGCACTTATAGCGTGCTATCCATATACAAATTAACTTCTCTTTTTAAGTTGTGCTTATTCTATCAAAATTAAAAATGTAAGTCAATAACATTTATAAATAATATTGATATCATAATCTTATTCGAACTTTTCAGCTACCATGGCAAGATAATCCGTAACCTTAAGATGCTGCGGACAGATATTCTCACACTGCTTACAGCCCACGCAGGCACTTGCCTTACCGAATGTCTTGGTAAGATTGTCATAATATTCTCCTTGTGGTGTCCAGCCCTTCTTACCATCAGGATTATCCTTAAGCTCTGCATTATAAAGTGAGAAATACTTCGGTATTGCAATCTTAATCGGGCAACCGTCAGTACAGTAGGAACATCCGGTACATGGAATTGCTATAGAGCTGTTAAGTATATGAACAGCCTTATTGATAATTTCCTTTTCTTCATCATTAAGCGGAATGAAATTCTGCATATAGCTTGTGTTATCCTCAAGCTGTTCCATATTGCTCATACCGGATAAAACCATCTTCACATTCTCATGAGAAGCAGCAAAGCGTATAGCCCATGAAGCAACGCTCACATCAGGATTATAGTTCCTATACATATCAGTGATTTCATCCGGCATATTGATGAGCGTACCACCTTTAATCGGTTCCATAATTATAACCGGTTTTCCATGTTTAACCGCTACCTCATAGCACTCCCTTGACCTTATCGCAGGACTGTCATAATCGAGATAATTAAGCTGAATCTGCACAAATTCTACCTCAGGATGTTCTGACAATACCCTGTCTAAAAGTTCCGGACTGTCATGGAAGGAAAATCCCGCATGCTTAACAAGTCCTGCTGCCTTCTTCTCCTGCAGCCATTCGAACACATGAAGTCTGTCATATATCTCTATACTGTGTATGTTCACATCATGAATCAGATAATAATCAAAATATCCTGCTCCCGTCTTCCTTAACTGCTCATTAAACACCTTGTCTCTGTCAGCCTCAGTCTGTATAAATCCCGAATGAAGCTTCGTGGCAAGTGTAAAGCTTTCTCTCGGATGACGCTCAACAAGCGCCTGTCTTGCAGCATTCTCACTGTTAAATGCATTATACATCCAAGCCGTATCAAAATATGTAAAGCCCCTCTCCAAAAATAAATCCACCATCTTCTCAAGCTGCTTTATATCTATATCAGCCGGATCATCAGGATTATTAAGAGGAAGTCTCATAAGACCAAAGCCTAATTTCTTTGCTCCGTTAAAGATATCATTTGCCATAATGTAACCCCTTTCATACTTTTTAAATCTTACACATATATTATAAAACGATAATAGAAAAACCGCAATAATCTATGTTATAAGATTATTGCGGTTTTTGTCCTCGCTATAATGATTGCAACAGACTTGCTACTAATTATGAACTGATAATATTTCCCTTATATCCTCTATATGCTTTGTCCACTTCTCTAAGCAGTCTCTTAGGTTCCAGCAAAAGCGATCCATGTCCCTTTCCTTTAAATACCTTATGTGCAAAATGATACTTTGACTTATCAATCTTTTTTAGCACCTGTTTTAATCCGGGTTCTTTCTCACCATGCCAGAGATAACTGTCCGCAAGGTTTAGAGCCTCGAATTTATATCTGTATGGCATCATGGAATATTCAAGATTATATAAGGTTTTCTTAGATGCATTTTTGTAAATCATCGAATCAATGTCTTCGCCGAGAATCTTATTGAAAAATCCCATATGCTTGAAAGCGAAGAATTCTACCTCTGTTAAGAGATGTGCAAAAAATCTCTTGCTGATATCAAACTTAAAATTCGGATACTCAAGTATGGTATAGCCATCTCCGATAGCAGTATGAACCTTGATTCGCGGATCAAGCATAATCTCCGTCATAATCATAACACCAAGCGATTCACCGAGTATAATATCCACCTTGCCGTCAAAATTCTCTACCAGATATTCCGTAATCTTCTTGGCTTCTTCTATGACACTGACTGCATCAACATCAGGCTCATCTGTATTAAAGCCATCCTCTGCAACGGCAATTATATGATACTTCTTTTTAGCTACATCAATAAATTTCTCAAAGCTCATCTGCCAGGTTGTATCTACTCCGTGAAGCAGCAACAGGGTTGTCTTATTCTCTTTTCCGAATTCAAAATATTTCATCTCATTTATCTCCAATCAGGTAAGTGTCCCTACTTAAAGCTTATCTTCACAATGTTCATATTTACCGCATTATCACAGAATCGAAGCATAAGCTTATGAAAGAAGCTCACATCTTTATATATGTCCCTGTATCCACGCATATAGCTTCGTGCTGTTACATTCGCAAAATCACTGCTCCAATTCTTTATATCCGTCGGTTCTTCCAATGAAAAGAATGCACTCACATCCTTGATGCCAGCTTCCTTAAGCCATGTCTTTGTCATCATCTTGGCACCGCGTCTGTTACAGGAATCAAATGCAACAACTCCCTGTGGAAACCTCTTCGCCATCTCTACAAACAGCTTCTTAACATCCTCCGTCTTAAAATAATAAAATACTCCTGCTGCGAAAAATACAGCTCCGTCCTCTCCGTCAACCTCATCCATCCATTTATAATCATTCAGGTCAAAAGCTATGTTCTTCTCACGCTCGCCCGCAGGAAGTAATTCATTTCTTATTGATATAACATCAGGCATATCGATATTTATGCCCTTACATGTACCATTATCCACCTTGCTGAATGTATCATCCAGACCACAACCAAGATTGACAACTGCAGCCTTCGGATGTGATTTCAGATAATCCTTTACCTCCCACATAAGATCATAGTGTCTCTGTGCCACCTCCAGCGCACCGAAAAGTCCGACTGCCGAATTCATTTTCTTCTCCTGTGAATCAAAATCATAATCCAGCATATTGCAGATTCTGTCTGCCTCCGTATCCGAGAAAAGCTCAGGATAATGTTCAGAACATATCTTCCTTGCGAACAACGGAATTACTAAAGTCTCCTGTACCGTGTTTTTTTCAATATGATATTTCATCTTAATTCTCCTTAACACATTCTGTATAAAGCATTGTTATCCTTGACGGCATTTCCTTACTGTTCTTCACACACCATCCGTTGTCCGAGAGGAAACTTTCGTAGGCTTCTTTAGTCCATTGATGTTTGAACTTAATTCCCGCAAGGGTGAGCATTTTAGACCAAAATCTGCTTTTAAGTCCCTGTCCCTTGTGAATAAAATTCGGAGCTATAAGAATCCCTTTATCCGTAAGCACACGATTTATCTCCTTTAAAGCCTTCTCCGGTTCAGGCATAACATGAAGAGCATTGGCAATTATAACCACGTCGAAGCTTCCGTCTTCATAAGGAAGCGCCGTTGCGTCTGCTACCTCAAATGTAAGATTAGCCGGATATTCCCCCTTCTTCGCCGTATCAATCATTCCGTCAGAATAATCCGTAGCCACCATACTCTCTGCATAACCTGCTACATGCTTGGCCAAAAGTCCCGGTCCGGTAGCAATCTCAAGCACTTTCTTACCTTTAATAACCTTCGGAATACGCCTATACATTAGCTTATATATCTTTTCGTCAGCACGCATAAAAAGCTCGTAAACCGGTGCATATAAGTCCCATATCTTCTTTGTCATAAATTATTGCCTCCTATACTGATTGTAACATATCTCGCACCGGTTTACCATACCTAACTCTTTATTTAATTTTTATTTCAAAATACTTATCTGCACTCCATCAAAACTTTATAAAGCTCATCTCTGTCGAATTTCTTGGCGCATCCTCCTGTCAGGATTGTGGTATCGGCGATGGCTCTGAAATCCGTATCCTCCGATATATTCATCTCCTTAAATGTAGTCGGAAGACCTATCTCCTTTATGAAATCTGCAAGTGCATCTATAAATGCATTTGCCAGTTCATCTTCTGACTTACCGTCTGCATCTATGCCCCATACCTCTACTGCCATCCTTGCAAACTGTGGTGCAGCTTCCGGGAGCATATGTCTGTACAGTACAGGATGAAGTACGGCAAGTCCCTGACCGTGATTACAATCGGTATATGCACCAAGCTGATGCTCCAGCATATGACACTGGAAGTCGGTTACCTTGCCGATTTTAAGAATACCGTTTTCAGCCATTGCCGCTGCCCAGATAAGCTCACTTCTTGCCTCTATGTCATCAGGATTCTTAAGAGTTGCACGGATATTTCTTATTATATTTCTCTGTGTTGCCTCGTTTATCTCATCTGAAAGATTTACATTTCTCGGAGAACCCATATAGGTCTCCATACTATGTGACAGAGAATCAAACGCCCCTGATATAACCTGCTTCATCGGCATAGTCATGGTATAAGAAGGATCAAGAATTGCAAAGTTATAGAACGCACCCCAAAGAGGTGATTTCATCATCTTTTCCTCGTTAGTAATAACCGCACCGTTATTCATCTCTGCACCTGTTCCAAATGCAGTAACCACAGCACCCATAGGTATAAATTCAGTCGGTGCTCCGTGCTCTGCATATTCATAATCCCAGATATCCTTATCAAGCTTTGCCTGTGCGGATACTATCTTGCAACAGTCTATAACTGAACCTCCGCCTACTGCAAGTATGAAATCAATACTGTTCTCTTTTGCAAGCCTTGCCCCCTCCTTAACCTTATTATAAGTAGGATTAGACATGATACCGGTAAAATCCGTAATATTCTTGCCTGCCTCTTTTAATATGCCGACAAGTTCATCATATATACCGTTTTTCTTAACCGAGCCACCGCCATAGGCAAGCAGTACATTTTTTCCAACCTTTGAAAGCTCTGTGACAAGATTATTTGCTGCCGCCTTCTCTCCGAAATAAACCTTTACAGGGTAACTATACGTAAATATATTCATATAATAATCCTCCTCAATTTTCATTATTCTAACTTTTCCAACCCCCCATCCTGCCTGAAGCAGGATGGGGTTATCTTATAATTTTGAAATATCATACGCCATAACAGCCAGCTTTTCAAGCCACTTCTTAACTGCCCCTGATGCACCGCTCTCTGCATCACTCATCTCTATCGGAAGGCCTTCCAAAACCTTTGCTTTCGGTGCGAGTTTTTTGATTGTCGCATAGGTTCCGCCGTCCCTTGAACCCATATGTGTATTAAACGGTATAATCGTCTTACCTGAGAAATCATGCTCATCAAAAAGCGTATAAATAATCATAGGAAATGTATACCACCACATAGGATAGCCGATAAATATTATATCATAATCTTCAACAGGTATCTTATTCTTAATCGCAGGTCTCATATCTTCGTCGTGCTCCTTCTTCGCATATCTTGCCAGCGCATCATAATTATCCCTGTTGCTGTCATACGGTACGACAGGCTCTATCTCCATGATATCAGCTTGTGTCTGTTTTGCTATCTCCTCAGCTAATTTTCTTGCAGTTCCGTAAACTGAAAAATATGTTACAAATGCCTTTGCCATCTTCTCACCTCATTACACGTCTTCATGCAGTTCCATAGTTGCATATGCAGCAACAGCCTCAGGAGTAGCATTATAATAACGTACACCCTTATCTACCTTAGCTATCTCTGCCATATCATCAGCAGAAAGCTCAAAGTCAAATATATCGAAATTATCTCTAATATGATCTGGATTCTTTGAGCCCGGTATAACTACATTTCCTGACTGTATATGCCAACGAAGTATAATTTGTGCATTGGACTTACCATACTTCTTTCCAAGCTTACCAAATACAGGCTGCTCAATAAGACTCTTATCACCGTGTCCTAATGGATACCAAGCCATTAGCCCCATATCATACTTTGAAAGAAGCTTCTTAAGCTCGGTCTGTGGGAAGTAAGGATGCGCCTCAACCTGAACCACCTGTGGCTTAATCTCCATAGTATCTATAGCTTCCTGAAGCAAGTCTTCAGGGAAGTTCGAAAGACCTATTGCTTTAACCTTGCCTTCCTTATATGCCTTTTGGATATTTTTATATCCTTCTCTCCAATTGTCAGTCGGTTGATGAAGGAAAAGAAGATCAATATAATCCGTATCAAGTCTTTTCAAAGTTTCATCGACAGCAGTTTCCTTCTCATATACTGTAGGCCAAAGCTTGGTTACAAGGAAGATATCCTCTCTTGCCACGCCGCTTTTCTTGATTCCACGACCTGTACCGCTCTCATTCATATAACCGTTTGCTGTATCAATAAGTCTTACACCACTTCTTAAAGCGCTTTCCACAGAAGCTTCCGCCTCCTGAGGTGACATCATAAATACTCCTATACCTGCCATAGGCATCTTAGTTTTGTTGTTTAATGCAAAATACTCCATAATAAAATCTCCTTTCAATCCTTCAAAACAATATACTTTATGATTCTCAGATTATATAACCGCATGTTTTATCACATATTGCATATGCTTTATATAACCTGCCTTCTGATTACATATATTACATAAAATGCCCTTGTCTGTCTAATGCCAATCAGGTATAATGGTATAAACATCAGTTATACAATTATGGAAGGAAAAACATCAGATGATAGAAATATATTTGCTTGAACAGCTTGTATCTTTTGCTAAAAATAAAACCCTGCTGCGTGCAGCCGAAGAGCTTCATATTTCGCAGCCGGCACTCAGCCGTTCCATGAAAAAAATCGAGGAAGAATTCGGGGTACAATTATTTAACAGGGAGAACAGCAAGATATCATTAAATGAGACAGGCAAGCTTGCCACCGAATATGCCCGGAGAGTTCTTGAAGCCGACCGGGAAATGCTTGAGCGGGTTATAGCCTTTGACCGAAGCAAAAGAACTCTCTGTGTCGGAAGCTGTGCACCATTCCCGACAGGTGAACTTATACCTTATATACAGGAATATTATATTGATATGGCTATCACATCAGAGATAGCAGACGACGACAGACTTATATCAGGATTAAAAAACGGCATATATCAACTTGCAATATTACATGAACAACCTGATGAAAAGGAGCTTTTTTGTCAGAGATATCTCGAAGAAAGAATATATCTGAGCGTTCCAAAAGAACATCCCTTTGCCAAGAAAAAAAGTGTTTCATTTGATGATATGAAAGAATTAAGAATGCTTGTCGCAAGGAACATAGGTTTTTGGATGAATGTCTGCAAAAACAATCTTCCTACAGATAATCTTCTTATCCAAAATAGTCTGGAAGCTTTATACGAGCTTATATATGCCTCCTCACTTCCATGCTTTAATTCAGACCGCATGATAGAGCGTGGTTCGGATATGCCTGAAAGAGTTAATATTCCCATAACAGACGAAGACGCACATACCATATATTATATCGCATGTCTTTCATCGGAAAGGAAAAAATACTCATCTGTATTCAACGTCGCTCGTTCAACAGTAATAAGGGGAGAGTAATCCACTCTCCCTCTTTGTATTACATTTATTTTGTACCGAATATTCTGTCTCCTGCGTCTCCGAGTCCCGGACAGATATATGCATCCTCATTGAGACATCTGTCTACCTGTGCCACATAGAACTGTACATCAGGATGTGCCGCCGATACACGTTCAATCCCCTCCGGTGAAGCAATTATGGTCATATATTTTATATTCGTACCTCCGGCTTTCTTAACCTGATTTATCGCATCATCAGCAGAGCCGCCTGTCGCTGTCATCGGATCAAGCAGTACAATAAGTCTGTCTTCAATAGGCTTTGGAAGCTTACAATAATACTCCTGTGGTATCTTAGTTTCCTCATCACGATACATTCCTATATGTCCGACCTTTGCAGCCGGAACGAGAGTAAGCAGACCGCTTACCATACCAAGTCCTGCACGAAGTATAGGTACGAACGCAGGCTTTTTACCTGCGATAAACAAAGCGTTGCATTTTTCAATCGGTGTCTCTATCTCCTCTTCCTCAAGCGGCAGGTCTCGAAGCGCTTCGTATCCCATCAGCATTGCAACCTCTTCCGCCAGCTTACGGAATTCATTTGTACCCGTATTCTTATCTCTCATTATGGAAATCTTATGCTTAAGAAGCGGATGGTCTATCACTGTAACATTGTCTCTCATATATAACTCCTCCTGAAATGTAAATAAATATAATCTTTTATTATTTATTGTTATACATTTTTATCAGTTTAACAGTATAACACATTTCAATCGATTTAACTATAAGTAATTATTTAACACAATTCCTTTTAATGTCTATTTTTTTGTTGATTATTCCCCTGCAACGTGGTTTAATACTAATTATAGGAGGTATACGGATATGAACAAAGACAAACAAACTATAGCACTTCTATTAAGTGGTCTTGATGACAGCTATAACGAGGCAATATGTAAGGGTGTAGATATCGCCTGTAGAGAAAAATCTTTTAATCTTGTGGTTTTGCCCGGCAGTTATTTAGAACGTGAGATCACGGAAAAATCCGAAAAACCATACGCATATCAGTTTAATACGATATACAGCTATGTAAATGAGTCAAATATCTCAGGACTTATTATCGCAGCCGGAAGTATAGGAGCATACTCAAACGAGAAGACAATGCTTGAGTTCCTCAATCAATTCTATGACGTTCCTAAGGTTTTGGTTTCTTCATCATACGAAGGCTTTACCTGTGTAAATTATGATAATACAAACGGCGTCCGCGAAGGACTTGAATATCTTATAGAGACCGGTGGCTGCAGAAAATTCGGCATGCTCAAAGGTCCATCAGGTAACACGGACTGTGTACAAAGATATAATACTTTTATGGAGGTTATGCAGAAGCATAATATTGAGATAACGAAGGACAACATTTGTGAGGTAGGACTGTCTGATGACAATCATGAAGTATGTAAAAACTTCTTAAAGAAGAACAAAGATATCGAAGCGTTATTCTGCGTAAACGATTATTCCGCTCTTGACTTATGTGATGAAATTAAAAAAGCAGGAAAAACTCCCGGAGACGAAATAAAAGTCCTCGGTTATGATAATACCGTACAGGGTGCAAAAGCAGACCCGCCTCTTGCCACTGTATCTGCCGATCCTGTTGTACTTGGCTATGAAGCATTAGAATTTCTTGAGCAAAAAATGCTCGGTAAGCAGGTAAACTCTATAGACCTTCCGGCAACACTTGTAATTAGAGATTCAATGGGAGTAAACAGCAATGAATTCGCAAGCTTGGACGGCACAAAGAACTTGGGAGATATGGGTATAGATGAAGCATTTTCATACATATTCTATCGCTACAGAGGTACCGGAATAGCTACGAAGGAAACCACAGTATACAAATCGTTTACAAAATTAATAAAGAATCTCAAATCACTTATGGATATGGACGAGATTGATAATGATTTGGCAGAATGGATTGAAAAATCCTTAAACGAATTCCTTGAAACCCCTGCTACCAAATTCGCCGACATTGACCATCTTATCATGTACATAGAGCAGATGCAGATGGATGCGCTTGAGGGTATGGATATGGAATCCCAGCTTAATCTTGAATATATCTATAAGGATATCTACAAAAATATTCTTAAAGCTATAGACGGAGATATATTAGACAATGAGGAGTTCCATAAAAAAGAAGAAGAAGCGATGAAAAGTTTTGTCCATAAGACAGGCAATATACATCGAGGCAACGACTACAGCTATGGACATCTTCTCTCATACCTCGACTGGCTGGATATAAAGAATGGTTATTTATACATATTTGAAGAACCTGTATACCGTGAAATAGCAGACAAATTCGAGCCTGCCGATGAATTTATGATAAAAGCATTTATTCAGGACGGCTCACTGTGGAGAATACCTGCCCGTCATCAAAATGTTGCAGCTTACAGAATATTTAACAATGATTTCATAGACGGCAACAGAAACTCGATGGTAATCCTGCCATTATTTGTAGATCATTTTGTATACGGTTTTGTAATACTTGACCTTACAGACAAAATCTTCCCTAACTGCGAATTCATCTCGCATCAGCTTAGTGCAGCAGCAAGAATTATCTACTATTTAAAAATGACTGCACGTATGAAGGATGAATTGAACGAGAAAACCCATGAGGTTGAGCCGGCACAGGATGAATCGTCAGGCATATGGAACAGGATAGGATTTATCAAGAAGTCAACTGAGCTTCTGGAGAAGAACAAAACCATCGGTAAGGATACTGTTGTTGCCCTTATTGACGTAAATAATCTCTCACAAATAAACGATATATTCGGACATGATGAGGGTGATTACGCTCTTAAATTAGTCGAAAAAGATATAATAGAGAAGCTTATAGAGCCATACATAGTAGGTAAAATCGAAGACGGCGAATATGGTTTTGTAACAACCTTAGTAGACGGCATGGATGAAGACGACCTTATCGCAGCAATAAAAGAAGACCTTGATACACACAACAGCACAAGTGATAAGCCATACAATGTTACTGTCTCCATAGGAAAGACATTATTTAAGAGCGATTCAATAAGAACCTTAAGCGAATGCTTAGAAGAGACTGATACGGAGCTTTATATTGCCAAGCAGTACAAGCCTATAAGAGCTGCGAAAGCGGTTGGTCGTAAGTAGACTTGGAAATAAATAAAAAATTGTAGCTACATAAAATCAAAAATGGAGTTGTTGCAAAGAACTAATGCAGCAGCTCCATTTTCATTTTATCCTCTCATTAAATTTCTGTAGCCAGGAAATCCATATCACCAAGCAGTTTTATCACAGCTTCTTTCATTGGTTCTTCTTCGTATGAAACTACTGCTTCCTTTTTCTCAAGACTCACCTTACATGCAAGTCCTTCAATGTTATTTATCGCTTCTGTTATTCGTTTTTCGCAATTCTTGCAATGCATTCCGTCTATACGAAGTCTGTAATTTCCTGCTGTATTTTTAAGTTTTTTATGCTTAACCTTTACTTTTTCCGTACCGCAGCAGGTTTCCTTTGACTTTATTCTATTAATCAAGGGAAAGCTTATCAATAAGATTAGAAAAATTATAACAATTATGGTTATTATATTCGCCGTATTCATTTCAATCTTTCTCCCCTTATCCAATATACCGAAGGCTTAAACTCAAGCTTATGTGTCCCACATCCCTTACAGCTTCCACAACTTCCCGAGCAGCCACCACCTGTATGCTCCTCTACACGTTTCACATATCCAAGCTGCTCATATCTTTCCAGTCTCGCAAAAATAAACGCCTCTGACATATGAAGTTTTTCTGCAAGTTCCGGCATAGAGATAGATTCGGAGTCAAGCATAATCGTAAGTAATTCGTCCATAATTATTCTCCATAAAACACACGCTTAAACAATACATCTAAAGCAAATCATAATCCATTTATAATATCAGCACCGCGATATGATATACAACAGCAGCAAGAACAAGTGCGGTAACTATATAATAAAGTCCGATCTTTGCAGTCCATTTTACAGAAT
>JAFTFE010000048.1 GCA_017449765.1 Lachnospiraceae bacterium
ATACGGAAGAATGGAAACGCGAGCAGGAAGAAAAGGAAAAGAAGGAACCAAAATTTTCCAGCGTTAAGTGGGGAAGTTCTAGCGTAGAAGAAGGTAAGGAAGTTGAACTTACCGCAAGCGTGCAGGACATAGAAGACGGCAATATGGTAACTCTGCAGGTCTTCCCGGAAGGAAAGGGGCCTGAGGACGGAGTACCTGTTGCATCGTTCCCGCTTACTGTAAAGGGCGGGAGCGTAAGTGCAAAATGGAGTTACCATGCAAATAAAAGCGAACTGCCGCCGGACAGCGACCCCAAGTTTATCTTTTCTGCCCACTGCGCATGGTGCAATTTTGAAAAGAGCAGTAACAGTGTAGAAGTAAAGCTGGTGCGCCCGGAAATTACAAAGGCGGAATGGCAGAATAAGGACGGTGGTTCTACAAGCAAGGGCTTTGTTGGAGAGACTCTTAAACTTTACGCAGAAACCAAAGATATGGAAGGCGGCGTAACCTTCCGTGTTTACGATGACAAAGGACGACAGGTATTTGAAAAAGGGGTAACGATAGAAGGGGATAAAGCAGAGACGGAATGGACCTACCACTGGAACGGTGAAAAGCTGGACCATAAGCCTAAGTTTACGTTTGAAGTAACGGGGCAGAGGTGTAAGAGGGTGGAATCTGGGGAGTGCGAGATTGGAATGGAAATCCGTAAAGTTTTGAAGATTGGAAACGAAATCTTAAAAGATATGGATTATAGAATAATTTTATCGAATGGTGATGAAATTTCAGGAAAAACCGATGACGAAGGTAAAATCGAAAAAGAGGATTTGATACCTGGAAGTTTCAGAATAGAAATAGGAGAAAAAGGCAATGAGTGATGATAATACTGGAATTGAAAGTCCAATTCTGACTATAAGGATAGGAGAAGGGCTCTCTTTTTTTGGTCGAAGTCCAAAAACAAACTATAAAGAACCAGATTTACACTCATTACAGAAGAAATATAATGAATCTGATTTACAGTCATCACAGATAAAAGTAGAAGAATTTTTAGAGAGACTATCGTAATATGAGCGACTATTCAATCAAAGATGATTATAACAACATATCTTCTCAACTAGAAAAAAAGGAATGGGGAACATTTCCTTTCCATTTGGGAAATTTTTGGCACAGTGGCATTCATTTTAATACAAGAGGACAAAAAAAAATACATCCTATTCTTAATGGAAAAGTTATAGCATACAGAATACGAGATAAAGAAAAAGAAGTTGATTTGGCAGAATTGCTTTCAGAAGTTGAATTTAAAGCTCTCGAAGAGAAAACTAAAGAATATTATGATGAAAAATTTGAACTCAAAGATAAGCAAAGCGCACCCAAAAAGAGAGTTTCAGATTCTTTTGTTTTATTAAAACATGAAATCACTAGATATAAACCTTCTCTTGTTTTTTATACATTGTATATGAATTTAGCGGCTGTTACTTCAGATGACATAAAATATTATCCAGAAATAAAAGATAATCTGAATAAGTTCATATTATGCAATCCAGAACTCGACAATATAACTTATATTCCTGCTGGATTTAAGAATAATGGCGAAGAATATGTTGAATTGATTTTATTTACAGAATCAAAAGATTCAATTACATCGCATAAAGTTGATGGGGAATTAAAAATATTTAAACCAATACCAACAACGGAACAGATATTATCAGGAACTAAGAAAGATATAAAACCGTTAGAAAATATAAAATATCTGATTCCAAATAATAGCGATTATGAAAAAAAGAATTATTCTACAGATGGTGAAAAAACTGCTGTAGAAATAGAGTTAAAATCGTTTAATGCTATGGTGAAAATTGTACAAGAGAATAAGACACGTACTTTATGCTGGGTTTCTGCCAGCGATTATTCTGAAGATGGTATAAGAAGAGATTTTTCAAGACCTGATAGCAATAAAAAAGCTGAGGGGCTGCAATATATAATAGACTTATTAAAAGAATCATCATTTGTAGAAAAATGTGAAGCTAAGAACTCTTCTTACATTACGGTTTCAAGGGACTGCGGTAAACCTGAACGAACAAATATTATTTTTTCGGAAATAGGAGTAAAAGATAATCCAAAATTTTGGACAAAAAAAACACGGTGTTTTAATGCTGAAATAGGAAAAAATGGTAAAACAGAATGTTTTGATGGAAACCATGCTTATAATATTTTTACTGAAATTTATGAAGAAAACCCTTTTCAGTATATTTTTAATGAAGTAACTAAAGATGACCTTGATTTTGATGAAATAGAAATAAAAGATACAACTTTATATGAAGGCGAAATAAACGGAACAGAAGTACAATGTTATAAAGCCATTTATAACAATTCAGAATATTTTATAAAAAAAGAAATAGCTGACGGTTATCATTTAGATGCTTATGATTTTTCAAACTGGTTTATAGATTTAACGACAAAGAGCGGAATGTCTGAGGGAATAATTTGTGATAAGAAAAATGTGTATGAATCATTAGGTTTAAGCGAAGAAATAAATACTGTGATACAGGGAGACTTCACGCTGGGGGATTTTAAGCTATTACTTGGCTCAGATAATTCTTCTGAAGAATTAAGAAAGATACGAAGAACGTTGCGAACTGTAATTTGTAGGCACCCTTTAGAATGGGACGAAACTTTGTTTGATTCAGATTCATTTGACATGGATTATCGGAAAGTGTGTAGACAGAAAGTTATCATTTCCGGAACTCAATCGAAAAACTTAAAAATCGCAGCAAAAGACACGGATATATGGAAAGATGCTTTGCAAAAAGTTTTTAGAACAAATGAGTTTAATTTTTTTCACCCATTATATTTCTTAAACTACCTTGATAAGATTGGAATGCTGGAGTTTAATCCTTATGCGGGAAAAACAATTGAGATAGAAAAGGATTATAAAATAATTGAAGTAAAAGATAAAAAAATAGAATATGGTACTCCATACAAAACTTTTTTAGTGAAAGATAGTCCTGGTTTTGCACCTGTTACAACATCTACGGAAAGTGTTTATCCCTATGCAGGACAAAACTTTACAAAAGTAACAGGCGGTTTTAAAGATGATTATTCAAAAGTCCTTTGCAATAAAAGCAAATATTTACGTTATTGCGATAAAAAGGATTTGGACGGCAAAGATAATCCATCTTATGATCCAAACAAAAAACATGTTGGAGTTGATTTCAGAGGAAAAAAGGGAGAATCAGTATTGTCTCTTATAAGTGGAAAAGTTTTAGGATATGGTATTTTTGGGAACTATGGACAAGCTGTTATTGTAGGACACTCATCTGGAATTGGTGTATATTTAGCAGCTCACCTGTCAGAGTACAATGAAAAAATTCTTAAAAAAGGTGAAGTTTCTCCTGGAGAGGTTATAGGTTATATAGGAGGGACAGGAGCAAATGGTGAGGAAAGATATGATACACATTTACATGTGACATATTATAAATATCCTTGGAAAAAGAATGAGGATATAAAGTTATTCTCTAAAAACAAAGATATATTAAGTGCAACTGTTGCGTATAATAATGTAGCAAATAATTATACTTATAATCCTTTTGATCATACGGAGCCATTCAAATGAAAAAGAAAGCTTCTATAATTATTTTCATATTCCTTTTCATATCGCTTTCGTTTGCAAATACAAATGATTTATTACATTTATATGATTTTAATGATTGTAGATGGATTCCTATTGAATATTTATATGTAATAAAATCTGTAGATAGGGAAAAGATAAAACAATATTTACCGAAAATAGGAGATAATAAGATTTATGTGGATTATCTCGATGAATATAAAAATTGGTATGACGAGTCTGTGTATGAACCAGAAAAATTAGAACTAGAAAAAAAAAGAGAATTTAATAAAGATATATATATATTACATTTTTCTTTTTCGTATTCATACTATATAAAAAAATTAGAAGAAAACAATAATATTTTTCTTCTAAATTTAGAGCAGACAGAAGCTTCTAAGTATTTAACATTTGTAAATGATGTTGAAAATAAACTTATTAAAGAAAGAAATCTTCGCAAAACCCCTTTATATTCTGAAAACCCAGCATATTATGATGAAGAAGAATATAAATTTGATGAAATCCTAATTGACGCAAAATTTATTTTCGATGGTGATTATCTTACAGTTTATGCAAATGAAGATAAATTTAAACAGGTTTATTTTAAATGTACAGAAGAAACCTATGAGCAGCTAAAATCATTAATATATGCAAATAAAATAGACCTATCAAAAGTAACCTGGCCACGCCACGCAGACGGCTCTTGTGATTACGACGGAAGTAAAAAAACAGTTGCTTCACAAACAGAAAAAGCAACTTCTAATACAAATGTAGCTCTAAACAAAACAATGATTGTAAAAGAAAACCTAAAACTACGCTCAGGCGAAGCCATTTCCACCAAAGTTCTTACCGTTATGGCTGTTGGTACAAAAGTAAAAATCCTTGAACTCGGCAAATCTGAAACAATCGATGGTATTTCTTCAAACTGGGTGAAGGTCGAAGTTCAGAAAGGGGCAAAAGATCGAGACGGAAATCCGATAAAACCCGGTACAGTCGGCTGGTGCTTCGGTGGTTTCCTTGAATGAGGAAGATGCGGAAAAAACAGGGAAGAAAGCCATGATGGACATAAACGCCAAGATAAAGGAACTACTCCAGAAAGAGCCGGACCCG